>CAZPII010000083.1:0-7248 GCA_964586485.1 uncultured Atribacterota bacterium
GATTAAGACTCATCATTCCTATTTCATCCAGAAAAATCGTTCCACGATCTGCTTCTTCAAAAAGACCTTTTCTGCCTTTTTTACTGGCTCCAGTAAAGGCACCGCTTTCATAACCAAATAGTTCACTCTCCAAAAGTGTTTCTGTAAGCGCTGAACAATTAACTCGAATAAATTGCTTATTATTTCTGGAGCTATGATTGTGAATGGCATGGGCAAAAAGTTCTTTGCCGGTTCCGCTCTCACCGTGTAAGAGTACGGTAGCAGGCGTCCCGGCAGCTTTAATTGCCTGTTCCTTAGCAATAACTATTGTTCTACTATTGCCAACAATATCATCAAAGGTATATTTTGCTTCCAGGTGCCGTACTCTTTTCTTCACCTGGTTCAATTCCTCTGTCAAATTTCTTATTTCTGACAAGTCATGCACAACTCCTACACTGCCTTTTAATTCTCCATCCACAATTACAGGTGCAACGTTTACCAGGACTTCCTTTTTATTGGGACCAAGCTTCATCTTAACGCCATGAACCGGTTTTCTGGTTCTCAATACCTTCATATGCATACTTTCTCCTTCGGCAATATCAATATTGGATGATTTCCCCAGAACATCCTTCTCTGTTAAACCGACTAACCGGGTATATGCATCATTTACTAAAGTGTGAATTCCTTTTTCATTCACTACAGAAATAGCATCATCAGTTGCATTGATAATTGCCTTTAAGGTACTTAGTATTTCTTTCTGTTTCTTGATTTCCTGAAGAAGTGCTTTGTTTATTCTGTTTTCTTTATTTTGCATCTTCAGAAACGCCCTTTCTATACAACATTTCCCTGGCATGCTCCAGGCTTATAGACCCATATTGTTCACCATCCAGCATACGAGCAATCTCTGCTAACTGTTCTTTTCCCTCCAGTCTTTTCAAGTCAATACCTGTTTTATTCTCCTGTACAAATTTAGAAATATAGAGATGTTGATCTGCCCGGCTGGCAATTTGGGGTAGATGCGTAACGGCGATAACCTGGTGATTTTGGGATATGTTGGACAATTTATCGGCGATCACTTCTCCCAGACGGGCACCGACACCACTATCAATTTCATCAAATATCATAGTGGGTATATTATCAGCTTTACTTAAAATGGATTTAAGCCCCAGCATAATCCTGGATACTTCACCACCTGAGACAATATCGGTAAGTGGTTTTGTTTTTTCACCGGCATTTGTGGATATAAAAAATTCTATTTGGTCAATCCCTCTGGAAGTTACTTTATAGCTTTTATCTTTAATTTTTACCCCTGTCCGATCTTCCTGTTGTTTAATCTGTACGACAAAATTACAATCTTTCATACTCAACTCTTTTAATTCTTTAATAATCTCCTGTTCTACTTTTTGAGAAATAACCTTACGTTGATTATTTAATTGGAGGGACAATTGCACTAATTTTTTTTCATCTTCTTCTTTTTCTTTTTTTAATCCTTCCACCTTTTCCTGATCAATTTCAATTCCATCTAACTTTTTCTGGAGACTGTCGCGATAATTTAGTATATCTTTCAAATTCGAACCATATTTCTGTTTCAGGTGATTTATTATATTGAGACGATCCTCAAATTCCTGTAATTGCTGAGCATTAAAGTCGATTCCATCTTTGTATTCAATAACCTGATCTGCAATATCTTCTACCTTGAACTGTACTTCCGTTAATTGTTCTTTGATGTTATTAATCTTTTTATCCAAATCAGCAATACTATTAAAATGAGTAATTAAACGTGTCAAGGTATCACGCAAGGAAGAGATTCCCTCTCCATCTCCCTCATAGAGGGCAAGGGTTGTCATTTCCATAATTTCTTTTATTTTTACCGTATGTCGTATTATATTTATTTTTTCTTCCAGTTGTAGATCTTCTCCCACTTGTAGTTTTGCGGCATCAATTTCCCGAAGTTGGAAGGATAAATAATCTTTTTTTGCTAAATTTTCAGCTCTGTTTTGTAAAAGTTGATTTATTAGTTTTGTTTTGGACTTCCATTGAGAAAAATATTTTTTCAACTGTTCTTTCTTCTGAAAAAATATATCATTTCCCAGATTGTCTATAAACTCAATATGACTCTCGCTGTTTAACAAGGATTGGTGTCTATGCTGGCCATGTAAATCTATTAAGTAATTGCCAATTTTTTGTAATAAGGAAAGGGGAACAAGGTGACCATTAGCCCAACATTTATTTTTTTTCTTATGATGAATTTGTCTCCTGATGATCAACTGCCGATTGCCTGTTAAGATCTGATTAATTTCATCATGTAATTTTAGTTTTTTAACTGTTGGTATATCAAGATCAAATAATGCCTCGACTTCCAAAAAATCTGACTTACTTTTTATTAGTTGAGTGCCAGAAGGGCTTCCCAGTATAATATTTATTGCCTCAATAATCATTGATTTTCCAGCACCAGTCTCTCCGGTAATAACATTTAATCCCGGTTCAAACTCTATATTTAATTCATCGATCAGGGCAAAGTTTTTAATCCTCAGATGAGAAAGCATATGTAAAACCACCAATGTTTACCTTTTTTAATAATCTTTATATTTGTAAATATAGACAAATATTTATGAAACAACCCTTCCACTCCATTTCAATTTTTTTCTTAAGATTCCATAAAAACTCTTTTCCGCAAAAGTAACCAGTTGCGTTTTCTGCCTTGATTTTTGAATCACTATGATATCATTTTCTTTTAGATCAAAACCCTGCTGGCCATCAACGGTTAACATCACATCTTTTCCTTTCGAACGAACAATTACCTTAAAAACATCATTATGATGAATAACCAGAGTCCTTGCCGAAAGAGTATGCGGGCAAATTGGTGTAATTATCATAGATTTTATCCTGGGATGCACTATGGGCCCTCCAGCCGAAAGAGAATAGGCAGTAGAGCCTGTTGCCGTAGAAACCACCAGACCATCAGCAGCATAATGAATAACATATTCCTTGTTGATATATGTTTCCAAATGAATTAATCTGGCAAATAACTTCTTAGCAATCACTATATCATTAAGACAATGGAACTGCCCTATTTTTTTCTCATCTCTGAGAATATAGCCAGAAAGCATCATTCTATCTTCAATTTGATAAATACCTTCCAGGATACACCTGAGATAATCGCTTAATTCATGGACTCCAATCTGGGTTAAAAATCCCAGGCCACCTAAATTTATCCCACAGATTGGAATCCCGTATTTTGATACCAATCTGGCAGCCCTCAATAAAGTACCGTCTCCCCCCAAAGAAAAAAGGATATTTATCTGCTTATAAGGTGAGGATAATATTTTTATATTTTCAATTTTCTCCAGGCGAGTAGCAATCTTTTTTGAAACAAATACCTCCACGTTATTTTTTATTAATTCATCAATGAGTTTTTGGGTAATTTTCAGATGACAATCCTTCTCATCATTTATAATTAATCCAACTTTTTTTATCTTCATTTTTTCTCCTTATTCCAGTAAATAAATACCTGCCATTACAGTCAAGACACCCAGCAGGAAAAAAATAATATTATCAACCCATCTAGAATGAAGGTGGGGCAATAAAAATTTAACTTCTGTAAATTTTTTATGTTCCATATCAAAAAGGATTATTCCGTAAGATTGATAAGCTAAAAAATATTCCAATAGCTGTCTCCTGGTTTCCCGGTTAGTAATATAACTATTTTTTTGTCCACTTTTTACTTCTACTATGTATTTTCGGCTGCCCTTTTTTACCAAAAAATCAGTTCTTATCAGATATCGGTGTTGCGTTTTACCGGTTTGAATAATCAAAGGCCTGCTAAGCTGTTTATCTGTTATCTGAAAACCATTTCTTTTTAACCATCTCTCAGCCTTTTTTTCCGCACGCTTGCTAGTAAATGACCTTTTTTTTGCTTTTTTGTTATTTAATAGGTTTTTTATTCTCTGATAAAGAATGAGGGATAGGATTCCTCCTAACAAGAAAACAATGATGACTAATTTTAAATCTTGATTGAAATCAAATAAAAACAATTAAAATGCTCCTGTAGAGGAGTTAGTAATTTACCTGCTGGTGTTATTCTGTTTTTAAAAAATAATGATGTGCTTCAGTAACTGTTTTATTTATCAGATCTTCATAAAATGAAGATCCAGCTCTGCTGTTTTTTATTAAATAAATAAAATATTCAATATTACCCGGAGTATTCTTGATAGGAGAGTAGGTAATATTCTGAAATTGATACTCCCTATCCATATTTTTAATGAGCCCAGTGATTACTTCCCGATGAACTTCCGGATCACTAACTATGCCTCCCTTTTTCACCTTATCTTTTCCTGCTTCAAACTGCGGTTTTACCAGTGCAAGAACTTCCCCACCAGGCTTCAATATATCCTTGATTACCGGTAAAACTTTTGCTAATGAAATAAAAGATACATCAATAGTTGCCAGGTCAAATCTTGCAGTAAATTTTTCCTTATTTAGATGCCTGATATTGGTCTTTTCCATATTCACTATCCGATTATCATTACGTAAATTCCAGTCAAGCTGACCATAGCCTACATCAATGCAATATACTTTTTTGGCACCATTTTGTAAGAGACAGTCTGTAAATCCACCGGTAGATGCACCAACATCTACTGCTACCTTATTCTTTATTTCGACTTTAAATACTTCTAGAGCTTTTTCTAATTTATAGCCACCTCGGCTAACATATCGATCATCAATCTTTTCAATGATTAACTCACTGTCAATGTTGCACCTGGTACCAGCTTTAGTTATTTTTTCTCTATCAACCATTACCATATTGGCCATGATGATTCTGCGAGCTTTCTCTCTGGATTCGGTTAATTTTCTATCGACTAATAGTTTATCTAAACGCTCTTTTTTTGTCATATCATCCTAAATTCTATTTCTTTAACCAACTCTCGTCTCGCTCTAGAGGTTTGCTAACATCAACGTGTCCTACCAGGGTTTCCCTGCTGTCTCCTTCTATAAGTATCTGCACTTTTTCAATGTCGGAAAAAGAAGTTAATGTCATTATAATAGAATAGACTGTTAACAATTCTCCCGTACTCCCTCCTGGATGATCCCTAACAACTTCAGAAGAAAGGTCTATATAGGCAATTTTATCACTAACATACAGTGCGTTCACTTTGGTTGTCTTTGGTACAGTGGGATAAAGATTGGTACCCTCCGGGCCTTTGATAAGTTCGACAATTGCCTGCTTAGCCGGATTGCCGGCTTGATTTATTTGCCTTGACTCCCCGACTAGATATTGCGCATTATCATTAGAAAAATAAAGCATTACTTCAATTTCGTCAATTTCTTCCGGAACTTCTTCTTCCTCAGTATCGTCAGCAACTTTTTCAGTAACCTGGATATCCTGCCATAGGGGAATTATGAATTTTTGAACTAAAAAAAATATTACAATTAGTAATATCAGCAATATTATTATATTGAAAAAGGACTTAAAATTATTTTTTTTTCTTTTCCTTCGTGCCATCTCAATCCTCTATCTAAATGTTTTCAGGTATATTTTTGACATAATCTTTAACTGATTGACCAAGTGCCTGGGCAACTTTCTCTCTAAATTCCGGGGTCTTTAATAAGCTTTCTTCTTTCTGGTTACAAATAAAACCAACTTCTACCAGAACTGCTGCCATGTTTACTCCCTTTAAAACAATAAATGGTGCCTGTTTTACACCCCTATTTTCTAAACCAGTATTTTGAACTAATCTTTTTTGAACAATATCGGCAAAATCCAGGCTGAAACCAATGCTGGCACTTTCTTCCAAATCACCAATAATTTGATTTAGTATAGTATCCTCGTTATTATGATACTGACTTGCCTTATTCTCCCTATCGGCTACATCTTTTGCTGAAGCACCAATATAGCGGGAATTTAAGACATAAGTTTCTACACCCCTGGCAGTAGTAGAACTTCTTTGGAAAGCAGAATTTACATGAATACTGATAAAAGCAGAAGCTTCCCTTTGTAATGCCATTAGTGGTCTGCTTTCTAATGGTACATCAACATCCCTGTCTCTGGTCAAGTGGACAATAAAACCGTCACTTTGCAGTATTTTTCTTAGCCGTAAAGCAATGTCTAATACAACATCTTTTTCTTTAAGACCACTTGGTCCGATTGCTCCAGGTTGTGAGCCTCCATGCCCCGGATCAATAACCAAAACATATTTCCCATTTTCCCGGTCGCCTTCGGCTGGTTTTTCTTCTGGATCCTCCGAAGTAGCAATACTCTCTGTTTGATCCTGTGGATTAAAAATATCAACAACAATTCTCTGAGGTGATGATAAATCAAAAACCTGATACTCATATTTGTTTTTTAAATCCATCACCACACGAACTGTATCTTGATTAAATTGTCCTATCCTGACTCGATTAATAAGAGAATCATCAATTAATGTTTCTTTTTCCTCTGGATTTAATTGGCTTGCAGATCCTTCCACATCAACCACAATGCGATCTGGTTCACTCAGAGTTATTACATTATAAGGAGCCTGTTCAGACATGTCGATGACAATACGAGTTTTTTCAGGGTGTGTATAATTTCTGACAGTAGTCACAAACGGACGCTTACGGATAATATTCAGTTCTCTGGTGTTTACATCCCAATCTATCTCCATATCTGCTAACAGGCGAATAACTTCCAGGGGAACCATTACTCTGTTTTCAATAAGTCGGGGAGGTGTTTCCAAATATTCTTTTTCTCCGTTTATTTCTACTTCTGTGTTATCGATTACCACACTAACTTTTTTATCACTCATGTTGATATTCAATAATTTTAATGCAGGTAACCAGGTAATTCTACCTCCCAAAAACTCGACGATATCTCTTGCCGGCAGAAATACACGACCATCAATTAAAACAGGTGGACTTTCGGTCCTCAGGCTCTCTCCATCAACAAATACAGACACTTCTTCCTGTTCTGCCAAACATAATGAACTTTTCATAAAAATTGATAAAAAAATTAATAATATTATAAAAACAGGAATTTGCTTTTTCTTCATCAGGTTGTTTTGTCCTCCTGTACTAGATATCTATACATAACCACTTTTAATGTAGCAGCAAGGGGAATTGCGTATAATACACCCAAAAAACCAAGCAAACCCCCAAATATCAATACCGAAAAAATAATGGTAAGTGGGTGTAATCCCAGCTCCTTTCCTAATATCTTCGGATTTAACCAAATCGCTTCTATTTGATTTACACCTACAAACAAAATAGTCGCCAGGATAAAAATAGACCATG
>CAZPII010000084.1:0-7200 GCA_964586485.1 uncultured Atribacterota bacterium
TGGACCGGGTTCAGGCTATTAAACATGCTTTAGATATTGCCGAAGTGAACGACATTGTCTTGATAGCCGGGAAAGGTCCGGAAAATGAGCAGGTATATCATGATCGTACTATTTACCATAATGATGAGGAAGTTGTACATCAAATAATAACAAAGAAGGGTAATTGACCGATGTTTCAATTAAATGATCTGGCCAGAGCAATACCGGAATCGAGGTCATTGGGAGATACAAATGTCAGGTGGAAAAATATATCAATTGATAGTAGGACAATTACTCCCGGTGATCTTTTTTTTGCTCTGAAAGGGGAGAAATATGATGGGCACCAGTTTATCGGGGATGTCTGTAAAAAAGGTGCCAGCGGAATTGTGTTGGAAAAAAATTTTTACGCAAGTCACAAATCATTTTTTGATGCATGCAAATCACCCTTGTTATTAGTTGAGAATTCATTAGTTGCATTACAGCAATGGGCACGTTATTATCACTCCCTTTATAACCCTTTTGATATCTGTATTACCGGAAGCAACGGCAAAACTACTACCAAAGAGATGATTGCTCATTTATTAAAATTAAATTATCATCTTTTAAAATCACAAGGTAATTATAATAATGAAATAGGTGTTCCCTTAACACTTCTGGCATTAAAGTCTCATCATAATGTCCTGGTTATGGAAATGGCTGCCCAAAAGGTTGGAGAAATTAAGGAATTAACAAATATTGTAAAACCAGATATTGCCGTTATAACCAATGTTGGTGAGGCCCATATTGGATTATTTGGAACGAAAAATAATATTGCCAGAGAAAAATCCGAAATTATTATAGCACTAAAGGAAAATGGAACGGCAATCCTGAATCGTGATGATTTTTATTTTGATTATTTTTGTGAACGTATTTCACCTGATATAGAGGTGATTGATTTTGGTTTTCATCCGAAGGCTCGGGTAAGGGCGGAAAATATAAAACAGAAAAAAGATAGTGGCATTCATTTTGATCTAATACTAGAAGGCAATGAAACTCATCATGTTTTTATTCCGCTATTGGGGAAATTTAATGTTTATAATGCCCTGGCGGCAATCTGTGTAGCGGTGAAAATAAATATTCCCGTCGAGAGCATAATTCGGAGAATTGCCAGTTTTAAAGGTCTGCACATGCATATGGAATACCGGGTATTTGGCAGAGGGATAACTTTAGTGCAGGATTATTATAATGCCAATCCAACTGCTATGAAAGAAGCATTAAGTAGTGTGGAGTGTATTTCCGGAGGACGTTTCAAGGTTGCTGTACTGGGTGATATGCTGGAATTAGGAGACCAAACAATGGATTACCATAGAGAGGTTGGCAGATTTGCTGCACAACTTTCCTTTAATATGATCATTGGATTTGGAAAATATGGAATTATTATTGGCCAGGGTGCTGAAAAAGAAGGAATGAAAAAGGAAAATATTTATCATTTTCATGGGGAAGATAAGGAAAAATTGGCTACTCACTTGGAGGATACGGTTCCTGATAACAGTATTGTGCTACTAAAAGGATCCCGAAATATGCAGATGGAAGAAATTGTCCGGTATTGGCTGGAGAAGGTAAAAACTAAAGGAGGAAGTTTTCATGTTTAGGATCATAGGTTCTCTGGTGATTGCTTTGCTCGGTCCGATCTTCATAGTTCCTCTTTTTATAAAAATGCAAAAGAAATATAAAATTGGGCAAAGAATCAGACAGGAAGGTCCTGATTTACATCAGCACAAAACCGGTACCCCCACAATGGGAGGTTTGGTAATATTTTTTTCTGTTGGCCTTTCCCTGTTATTTTATCGGCCTGAAGACAGTAGTGCTTATATGGCTTTTATCTTATTGTGCAGTTTTGGCCTGGTTGGTTTTATAGACGATTTTATAAAAAATTATAAAGGAAGATCATTGGGCTTAAAGGCCAGAGTAAAGGTCCTGATACAATTTATTATCTGTGTTTTCTTTCTCTTCTGGTTATTTCAGAACCAGTCAGTTGATCAGAAAATTATCATACCATTTATGGCAAATTCTTTGCTTGTTCACCGAATAATATATATACCTTTTGCAATACTTGTGTTTATCTCTTCAACGAATGCGGTTAATTTAACCGATGGACTGGACGGACTGGCTACAGGGTTGATGATCATTGCCCTTATTGCCTTTGCTCTAATAGCTTTTTCTCAGGGAGAGAAAAGTTTGGCAATATTTTCTTTGATTATTGGATTTTCCTGCACCGGTTTTTTGTTATATAATTTTCATCCTGCAAAGATATTTTTAGGTGATGTCGGCTCACTGGGTTTAGGCGGAGCTCTGGCAGCCATTGCTGTCTTAACCGGTACAGAGTTATTTTTATTGCTGATAGGCGGTGTTTTTGTTATAGAGACATTATCAGTAATCATACAGGTTATTTCTATCCAGATGATGAAAAAACCTGTTTTTAAAATGAGTCCTTTGCATCACCATTTTGAATTATTGAAATGGCAAGAAACTCATATTGTATTATTATTTTGGGGAGCAGGGGTAGTACTGTCTCTTTTGGCGTTAGCTATCTACCCTAAATAGAGGCTTCTTAAAGTCACTCGCTAAGCGGGTGCGATTTTACTTGGATAAAGGAATGGTTAGAAAATGAATTTATCTCAGACCAGGCAACCGGATTACCTTTTACTGGCCACCATATTTCTGTTATTAACTATTGGAGTAATTATGGTATTCAGTTCCAGTTATATTATGGCCTATAAATGGTATGGTAATAGTTTTTATTTCTTCAACAGACAGACTGTCTATGCTATTATTTCTGTGATCATTTTTTTTATCGCTCTGAAAATTGATTATCATTTCTGGCAAAAAATTGCCATTCCTATCCTGATCCTGTCAATATTTTTATTGATATTACTTTATTTCCCAGGGTTTGCCAGACAGGTAAGAGGAGCAAAAAGATGGCTTACTATTGGTCCGCTATCCCTTCAGCCTTCAGAATTAGCCAAATTTGCGCTTATATTGTATATTGCCGATTGCCTGACCAGAAAAACAGCCAAAGATATCAGTTCCTTCATCTGGGGCATTTTACCTGTATTCATTGTAACAGTACTTATTTTCCTGCTTATATTCGATCAACCTGATTTTAGTACAGCACTCGTTGTTATGGGATGCTCCTTCATTATGCTTTTTATCGGGGGAAGTAAAATAACCCAATTATTTTCTTTAATAGTTTTACTCTTGCCAATGGGAATAATGATGGCTTTAGGTGAGGATTATCGCAGGGTTAGATTGCTTTCTTTTCTGAATCCCTGGGAAGATCCCTTAAAAAGCGGTTTCCATATTATCCAATCATTATTGGCTCTTGGTAGCGGGGGGTTGAGTGGTGTTGGTATTGCACAAAGTAGACAAAAATTTTTCTATCTCCCTGACCAGCATACTGATTTTATCTTTTCTATTATTGGAGAGGAACTGGGCTTTCTAGGTGTTCTTGCCATAATTATTCTCTTTATTTTATTTTTATGGAGAGGAATTTTGATTTCCTTAAAAGCAAAAGATAATTTTGGTTTATTGCTGGCTGCGGGTATCACTTCGATGATTGTTTTTCAGACTATCATCAATATTAGTGTAGTAACAAAGTTGATCCCGACAACCGGGATTAGTTTACCATTTATCAGCTACGGTGGATCATCGCTTATCGTGAACATGTTTTGCTGTGGCATTCTGTTGAATATTTCCAAAAATAGCCTTGATAAAAATGGAGTTACCTGAAGAATGAAGATTATAATTACCGGAGGAGGAACAGGTGGACACATATATCCGGGAATTAGTCTGGCTAGAACATTTATAAAAAGAGATCCCAAAAATGAACTTATATTTGTTGGGACTGATTATGGGATGGAAGCAGAGCTTATTCCCAGGGAAGGTTTCCAGTTTCATGCTTTAAAGGTAAAAGGGATTAGAAGGGAATTATGTCTGGAAAATTTTTATGCTATTTTTTTATTTTTTGCATCCCTGGTTACTTCTTTAAAGTTAATCAAGAAAATTAATCCTGATTTGGTAATAGGTACCGGAGGATATGTTAGCGGCTCGGTTGCCCTGATATCATCAATAATAGGGATTCCCACTTTTGTTCATGAACAGAATGCGATACCGGGAATAACAAATAAATTTTTATCTCTGACCTGCCGAAAAGTCTTTATTAGTTTTTCTGAATCAAAAGATTATTTCTGGAAAAAGAATAAAACGGTTTACCTGGGCAATCCGGTCAGGGAAAATATCTGGCAGGGCAACAAAGAAGAGTTGATTAGAAAAACCAGCCTGGTTGTTAGTAAAAAAACGATTTTAGTTTTTGGAGGAAGTAAAGGTGCCAGGACAATTAACCATACCTTTCTAGGTAGTTTGAATATGATGGATGAATCACATTGGAGTCGATGGCAGATTATGATAATAAGCGGAAAAGATGACTATACTTTAATAAAAGAAAAATTATTCCATAGTAAATACAGGGAAAATATTCATGTTTTTCCCTATTTATATAAAATTGAAGATGCCTACGACCTTGCCGATCTGGTTATTTGCAGAGCAGGAGCGACAACCGTAGCAGAACTTACCGCAAAGGGGTTACCGGCAATACTGATACCCTATCCGTATGCAACCGGGGATCATCAACTATTTAATGCCCGCTTGTTGGAAAAGAAAAAGGCTGCGGTTGTAATAACCGAAAGTGAACTTACAGAAAAAAAATTAGCAAAAGAACTATCAGGATTTATGAAAGATGAAGAAAAAATAAATGTATTTGCCCAAAATAGTCAAAATATTGGCAATCGGGAGGCAGCAGGAGACATTGTTAATTCGATATATGACAATATAAAAAAATAGAAATATTCTTATCAATAATCTATTTGAATAATCAATAAAATAAGGTAAACTATTAGGAGAAAATAATAGTTGCCTTATGAGTAAGCTGGAAAGGTGTGTTTATGGATACAGAAAAAAAGCATATTCATTTTGTCGGTATTGGTGGTACGGGAATGAGTGGAATTGCTTCAATTTTATTGGATTTAGGATATAAAATCAGTGGATCTGATTTAGAGAGTACTATAATTACCAGAAGATTAACGAATAAAGGAGCTATGATTTTTAAGGGTCATCATAGCAGCCATATCTCCGGGGTAAATTTAGTGGTTATCTCCTCAGCAATTAATAAAGAAAACAAAGAGGTTGTTGCTGCCAGGGAAAATAACATTGAGGTTATACCTAGAGCCGAGATGCTTTCCCGAATTATGCAACAAAGTCATCGCATTGCTGTTTCCGGGACACATGGCAAGACTACCACTACTTCTATGATCAGCCTGATAATGGAAAAAATGAACCTGGATCCTACGGTAGCAATTGGCGGTGAGGTAAACGATATCGGTGGGAATGCCAAACTCGGAAAGGGAGATTATGTTGTAGTCGAAGCTGATGAAAGTGACGGTTCATTTTTGTTACTCAATCCCAATATGGCCATTGTAACTAATATTGAAAATGACCACCTCGATTACTTTACCCATCTCGGGAAAACCGTAGAGAGTTTTCAGCAATATATGAATAAGGTGCCTGATGACGGGTGTATTATATATGGCTGTGATTGTCCTAATACCAGAAAGCTTATTAAAAAACAGGTCTTTAAAAAACGTGTCATATCTTTTGGTTTTCACGAAGATGCCCGGATACGTGCTGTAAATCCAATCCTATCAAAAAATTCTTCCACCTCTGATATTTATTACCAACAACAGAAATTAGGTTCATTGAATCTAAATATTCCCGGTTATCATAATATATCCAATGCCCTGGCTGCTATTACTGCTACCATGGAGCTGCGAATCGATTTTGATGATATCAAAGAGATATTGTTTCATTTTAAAGGAGTGAAACGCAGGCAGGAGCTTATTGCCAATTATAACGGAACACTGATGATTATGGATGATTATGGACATCATCCTTCTGAGATAATGGCTACCTTGCTGGCAGTTCGAAAGGGATGGCCGGAGTGTAGAATAATTACCGTGTTTCAGCCACACCGTTATAGTAGAACCAAACTATTGTTGAAACAATTCGGAACCGCTTTTCAGAATTCCGATATTGTTATTATTAATGATATTTATCCTGCTAACGAAAAGCCTATTGCCGGTATTTCTTCAAAGTCCGTCTATCAGAAAGTCAAAGGACACAAAAAAGAAAATGTTTATTATTTACCTGGCAAAAAAGAGACCGTTCCCTTTTTGCTTGATATCATAGCACATGGTGATATTGTGATAACGATGGGGGCCGGGGATGTCTGGAAAATCAGCAAAGAACTGGCAAGAGAATCAAAAGGCATTGCAGTTAGATCAGGTACAGGAGATTAATGCTCAACAAGAGACAAATCCGGAGAGAGATTGAAAATAATGACCTGGAAAAAGAAATAAAGACTAATGAATCAATGAAATTCCATACCTCATGGAAGGTTGGGGGCATTTCTGATTTTTTTTGTATTCCGACTGATGAAGAGAACCTGAAAAAGGTAATATTATTTGCTTTAGAACACGAATTGCCTATTCATATTATTGGCAATGGTTCAAATATATTGGTTCCCGATAAAGGTATTCGGGGCCTGGTGGTAAAAGTAGCAAGAACGCTCGACAAAATTGAATATTCTGGTAAAATGATAAAAGTAGGTGCGGGAATACTGCTGCCGGTGTTGGTAAGAAAAACAGTAGAACAAGAGCTAAGCGGATTGGAATTTTCCTCACATATACCGGGAACATTAGGTGGAGCGATCATGAATAATGCCAGCTTTGGAGATAAATCCATGGCTGATATTGTTAAGAGAATTTCCTTATTTAATTATGACAGCAGAACCTTCCAGGAAATTAGCAAAGACAAATATGAGTTTTGCTATCGAGGAATTAATTTAGGTATAAAAAGATTTGCTATTACAGCTGCATATCTGGAACTGATAAAAGAAAATAAGGATAATATTATTTCCAAAATAAAGGAATTTTATGTTCAAAGGAAGTCAAGCCAACCTATTAAATCTCTTACGGCAGGATGTATATTTAAAAATCCCAGAATAAAGCCCGCGGGTCAGTTAATAGAAGAATCAGGAGCCAAGGGATTGATGATAGGAGATGCACAGGTTTCTGAAAAACATGCTAATTTTATCATTAACCGGGGAAAGGCAACTTCTGAGGATATTTT
>CAZPII010000085.1:0-6996 GCA_964586485.1 uncultured Atribacterota bacterium
ACCGGCGATAAACTGGCACTGGAATTTGCTAAAACCAATAACATAAAATCGTCCTATCCAACCGATTTTTTAAAAAAAATAGAATAATCTTATATAATTGCACCAGCATAATATAGTGGAGTAGTTTTCAGTTTTTAGTTTATAGTTTTTAGAAAAAGAATTCTTCTTTAGCCATTCCTGAATTCTACATTATACTGTTTTTGTCATTGCGAGCCTGCCCTTAACGAATGTTAAGAGGTAGGCGTGGCAATCTCATGCATTTATACCAGGAGTATTTTAATAGAGCATACCTTTATATTTATTATTCAAGAGTATCATAAAGGTCTTCCCATTCAGGATTGATAGATCTAATTAAATCAATTTTATTCTTTCGGGAACCTGCCTTAATTTGTTTTTCCCTGGTGATTGCATTTTCTGGATCATCGTATATTTCATAATATAATAATTTATTAATATTATATCTTTGGGTAAAACCTTTGACTAATTTATTTTTATGTTCCCATATACGTTTGGTTAAATTGCTGGTTACACCAGTATAGATAGCTGTATTATTCTGGTTAGTTAGAAAATAAATATAATATTGTTTTTTATTCATATAAAGAGTAACCTTATTATTTGCTTTAATAAAAATATTATACTTTAATAATAAGTTTTTGTGAGTATAAGTGGATGAGATTGCTTAGTCGCGCACATTCCATTAGACTTATATACATGAATTTATTAAAATAATAATCAAATAAATCAGGTACGGAATAAGAAGTATGAAATATTTAAATTTAACGATCTTATTCTTATTTATTATATTTCTATCATTACTCGTTCCGGCAAATTCTTTTAAGGGAACCGGGGATATGTTTCCTGTGGCTTCTGGGGTGGTACCTCATCATCTACTGGCAAAAGAAATCATGAAAGATTTTTTTAGTTATTTAGCAGAACAGGAAGGAAACCCGGATACAATTATTCTGCTAAGTCCGGATCATTTTAATAGTGCTGTTCTAGAATGGGATATTTCTTTCATTACAGTTGATTTGAAGAATGATCAGAAGATATTTTATGATATTCCTATTGATACTTCGCTGTTGAAAGAACTTGTCATTAATCATGATATCAAACAAAATCATTGTGCAGTTCTTTCGGAATTTGGTATCACAAATTTGCTGCCATTTATCAAAAAATATCTTCCAAAAGCAAAAGTTATTCCACTTCTCGTGCCGAAAGATATTTCCCGGGAAAAGGTAGAAAGCCTGGTTCATGATATTCATGAAAAATTTTCCACAAATACTCTAATGATCGCCAGTGTTGATTTTTCTCATTATCTTCCTCAGGAGGCAGCAGCTTTTCATGATACAAAAAGTAAAAGAGTTTTATTGAACTTTGAAGAAGATAAATTCAAAAATATTGAAGTAGATTGCTGGCAATGCCTTTATGCTGCCAGACTATTTGCAAAATTGCGAGAAAAAGAATCTCCGCTGGTGATTGCTCATAAAAATTCTGTAGATTTTTTGCCCTCAGATACGGATAAGACTACTTCTTATTTCAGTGTTGTTTTTCAGGACGGAAAAGTAAATAAGAATATTAAAACAGAAACTGTTCTTCTGGCTGGAGATATAATGCTGGACCGGGGTATGGAAGAACTAATCAGGCAGAATAGTATCTATTATCCTTTTCAAGAAATTGTACAACTACTAAGGGGTGTTGATATTGTTGTTGCCAACATAGAAGGGCCTGTGGTAGAAAATCCATCGGAATTCTCCCGCCATATGCTGAAATTTACTTTTTCTCCAAAGGTTCTGGAAGGATTAAAATGGAGTCAGATTAATCTGTTGTCATTAGCTAATAATCATGTTATGGATATGGGTAAAGAAGGTCTGGAAGAGACCAGGTATTGGCTTGATAAATTCCAAATTTATAATATCGGTTACCAAATATTCGATGAAAACAATGGACAAAATTTTTATTTTTCAACTGAACAATCTGTTTTTCTAGCCTTTAACCGGGTATGGCCGCTTATTCATTTTCAAGAGGAAATCATTAAAGAAATAAAAGTAATAAAAGAAAATAATCCGGAAAAGTTTATCATTGTAAATATGCATTGGGGTAATGAATTTCAGCCAACCAGTTCCCCGGATCAACGGCATTTAGCAAATCAAATCATAGCTGCAGGTGCTGACCTTATTGTGGGACATCATCCTCATGTCGTGCAGGAGATTGACATCATACAGGACAAACCGGTTTTTTATTCTCTGGGAAATTTTATCTTTGATCAACAACCTCTACCAGAAACCAGAGAAGGATTAATTATTGGTTTAACCGTGGAGTCCGATAAAATCATCTTCCGATTATTTCCTGTGCAACAACATCTAGGGCAACCCAGGCTGATGAAAAGTGCTGAAGCGAAAATATTCCTAAAACAATTAGCCCGGAAATCAGATGAAAATTTATGGGAAGAGATAGAAAAAGGTATAATAGAAATAAATAGAAAAAATTAATTATAATTTGTGGAGGCAATAAAATGAAAAAACAAAAATATTTGCTTCTTTTTAAGAATTTGTTACTTATTTTGGCTGTCACAATTATGCTATTCCTTTTAACAGGAAATCATATTCTGGCAAATGGAATATTTAATAAACAATTAATCGATTCAGAAAATTTTATGACAGAAAAAATTGAAGTTCATCCTAATATTCAGGCACACCTCCTTCCTTTATCTACCTTGGAAATATATAACTATGAAAATTTTTTTGAAAAAATACCTTTAGATTCAGAGGCGATGAATTTATTAAAAAAAAATGCCTTTGTAGTTATGCCTACTCCTCTTGACATCGGAGAACAGGAGATTTTTCTGAATTCTACCGGAGAAAATGCAAATCCTAAAGATGATTTTGTTGCTTATTACCAGGTATTAAAAAACATCGATGTTCCTATTTTTATTACCTCAGATTCTCTCCTGCACTATTACCATATCTTTTTTGATACTACCTTGATGCGGTTGGAAAGAGACTTGTTCTTTCAGGATATCTGGGATATCAGCCGGGAATTGTTTTCAGCGTCTCTGAAAGATTATGAACAGACTGAAGGTGATTTAAGAGAGGCAGCGGGGAGAAATATAGCTTATCTTTCAGTAGCACTGGAACTTTTAAAACCTGAGAAAAATCAGCTTATCAGTGATGAAGCCTTAAAAGAAGAATATTGTACTCCGGAAATGAAATCAGAATATTGTGAAATGATGATAGAAGGTGTGAAAGATATTTATGGAGAAAAGGCGAGTTATCAATATTTTCACGAAGAGGAGCTTGGAAAATACCGTTTTAAAATTCCGGCATTTGTCCAGGATTTGGTTCAGGCGGAAATTGATTTAATCGAAAAACACAAAGGATGGGATTATTCTCCGATTTTTATCTACCAGGAGGATTATTCTCAATACGTCCCGCGGGGGCATTATACAAAATCAGAAAAACTGAAAAATTATTTTAAAGCTTTGATGTGGTATGGCAGAATGACCGCATTAATCGAGGGTTCACCTTCCTTATCTTCAGGAGAATCAATGTGCAGTGGTGACCTTGGAGGAATAATTTCTGAATATGATGCCCGTATCCAAACTCTACAGGCATTTTTGCTGACAGAGAAATTTATGGGCAGTGAAAATCTGCAGGAGAAATGGAATCGCATTTATGCTATTACCTCCTTCATGGTAGGCTTCTCTGATGATTTAGGGCCCTATGAATACGGTAAAGCACTACAGCAAGTATTTCCGGAAGAAAATGGCACAAAAAATTCAGATAGATTAGCTGAAAAATATAACCAACTAAAAGAAGTGATTGGAAATTATCCCTATAATCCCAAAATTTACAGCGGATTAGGGGCTTGTGAATTACTAATGCCCTGCCCTCCCCTTATTGAAAAAGAGATTCAAGACTTAAAAATAGAAGCCAGGGAACTTCTTAAGCAAACAAAAGGTTTTAGGATGATGGGACAACGGTTTACCCTGGATTCCTGGTTATTCTCTGAAATTATCTCTCCCTATAGTGGGGAATATAACGGTCCGAAATTACCATTGCCTACTGAGGAAGAACCCTTTACCTTCAGCTGGGATGATGATTATGAAAAATTCAGGGATAGACGGCCTTTTACCTGGGTAAAAACTGAGGTTACAGCCTGTCCTCCTCCGGCAACCAGGGAAGTCCGTGGCTTCCCGCAAGGTTTGGACATTATGGCTCTATTGGGTTCTCAAAGAGCCTGGGATATTCTGGAATCTTCAGGAGATACCCAGTATACTGATTATGAAAAAAAGTTTTTCGATTTAAAAAATAATATTAACTCTTTCAGGAAGGAAGACTGGTTTAAAAATCTTTATCTGAATTGGCTTTATGTCCTGAAATCATTGCATAATGAATTTGGAGAAGGATATCCTACCTTTATGCAAACTGAAGCCTGGCAGGATAAAGAACTCAATACCACCCTGGCTTCCTGGGCACAATTAAGGCATGATACGATTTTATATGTGAAACAGAGCTATACCATGGCTGAAATGGGTGGAATCATACAACCACCGGTAGTAGGTTATGTTGAACCGGTACCGGAATTTTACAATCGTTTGTTGAATTTAACTAAAATGACTCTGAAAGGATTCAAACAACTGATTCCTTCACAAGAATTAGAAAAACTAAAGATTGAAGCAGGACTGAGCAGATTTGCAGAGATTCTGGAAAGATTACTTGATATTTCTAAGAAAGAATTGGCAAATAAGCAATTAGAAGAGTCAGATTATGACTTTATTGATAATTTCGGTAACATTTCTGCGAATTTAATCGAAACAGTTTCAGGAGGTGATGTTGAGCCAGATGCATTAAAATCAGTTATGATTGCCGATGTTCATACCGACGGAAATACCAAAAAAGTTCTGGAAGAAGGCACCGGTTTTATCAAAACTGCCATCATTGCCTATAAATTACCTCAGGGACATATTGTCTTAGGGGTAGGCCCGGTTTTCAGTTATTATGAGTTTAAACAGCCTATGGATGAGCGACTGACCGATGAAGCCTGGAGAAAAATTCTGGAAGGCAATCCGCCGGATGAACCGTTGTGGATAAGAAATTTTTCTAGATAAAATTTGGGCTAAATTAAGGAGATATCTGTTTGCTCTTTAAAGGCTATTTTACTGTCTTAAGAACATCCCCACAATCTTGAACAAAAAACTATAAACAATAAACTAAAAACGGAAGCCTTTTGCTTCCTATCTAATCGCCTGATATCCCAAAGACCATTTTCCGCAGCGGTCTCCCCAGCGGGCAACAATTTCTCCATCAACATTAATTTCAATTACTTCACAATGATTGGGACATCCGTCACATTCAAATCCACTGGTCTGGTAATCTTTATCAACTAATTCAAGACCATAAAAAGCTGATTGCCGGGGGTTTTGTTCTATTTCTTCCCTGGCAAGCAAGGCAGCACCAATAGCACCCATTACCCGGTAATATTCCGGAACGATAATTTCGTATCCGGTCTCTTTTTCAAAGCTTTTCTTTATTCCCGAATTGGCAGCTACTCCCCCCTGGAAAAAGATAGGTGGTGCTATTTTTTTCCCTTTGCCTACATTATTAAGATAATTACGTACCATAGCCTCACACAATCCGGCAATAATGTCTTCTTCTTTATAACCCATCTGCTGTTTATGAATCATATCTGATTCGGCAAAAACTGTGCATCTACCAGCTATACGTACAGGGCTTTCTACCCGTAGTGCATAATCTCCAAATTCTTCAATAGGTATACCTAGACGATAAGCCTGGTGATCCAGGAAGGAACCCGTACCGGCAGCACAAATAGTATTCATGGCAAAATCAACCACCACACCGTTTTGCAAAATTATTATCTTGGAATCCTGTCCGCCTATTTCAAAAATAGTGCTTACATCCGGATTGATATAGAGTGCTGCTACAGCATGTGCAGTTATTTCATTTTTAATAACATCTGCCCCTACCATGGCACCAGCCAGCACCCTACCACTACCGGTAGTGCCCACACCTGATACTTCCAGAGAAATGCCTTTATTCTCATTCTGGATGATAGAAAGGCCTTTTTTAATCATCTTAATCGGCTGTCCCTGGGTACGAAGATAGACATCACTAATTACATTATTGTTTTCATCCAGTAACACCAGATCGGTACTTACCGCACCTACATCAATTCCCAAAAAAGTCTTCATGATACCTTAACTCCCTTTCTTCTACGCATCTTGAGTAAATCGACAAAAGCTTCAATACGTGTATTTAGTCCCTCTTCTCCGGTCTGTTCATCATAGGTTAGTGTCAGAGTAGGGAAATCCAGATCCTCGCTTACCTTTTTCAAAATAGTTTCGGCTACAATTTCCGGCATACAGGTAAAAGGAACAACCTGGATAGCACCATCCAAATCTTCCCGATGAGCAATAACTACATTTCCTACTGTAGTCTGCCCTTCCCCACCAACTGAATGTGCCAGATATTTATAAGCGGCTTTCTCTATTTCTTTTTCTTCTTTGAAGCTTTCTTTAAAAATATGTAATTTCATAATAGGGCCTATCCAGGCTTCAATAGAATTCTTACGAACCACCTCTACACCCAGATACCCAAGTTTTTCTTCCAGGTGATGATTAACAAAAGGCTCCAAAGCTACATAAAATTCTCCGACCAGTGCTACTTTAATAATATTTTTTTTATTATAATCTGAAATTTCAGCAAATTTTCTTAATGTTTCTTTCCTGATATGTTCCAGTGTTTCTTTATCTTTAGCAAGTTTTATTTTTCTAACACTGTCTAATAGTATTCGGGAAGATTCTCCTTTTTTCTTTTCTCTGGGGCGAACCTGCAAAACATTGTTTTCCAGTTCTTCCATCAGGAGAATTTGCTGCCAGGCAAATTGAAATTTTTTTATCATATATGACCAGCTTTTTCCATTGCGTAAAATGTTAATATTTTCCCATAATGTTTTCAGACCCTCTTTTCTGGGAAGTTC
>CAZPII010000086.1:0-6977 GCA_964586485.1 uncultured Atribacterota bacterium
ATAGAGGAGTTATCTGTGATCGTTGTGGGGTAGAAGTTACCAAATCGATTACACGCAGAGAGAGGATGGGACACATAGAATTGGCTTGCCCGGTGTCACATGTTTGGTATTTCAAGGGAATACCTAGTCCTTTAGCTTTATTAGTGAATATTTCTCCACGCAATCTTGAGAAAATACTCTATTTTGCCCCAGACAGACGTAGAGAGCAACTTTATGAAGTACAAAAAACAGAAGAAAAACACCCGGAGACTCTGGAAAATGAAGTTATACTGGAAACCGAATACAAAATTCATCAGATATACCAACCTGAATTCAAAGCTGAGCAGGTTTATCGTATTACACAGTTAAAAATATTTCCACATAAAGTTGGAGATGTTATTAGTGAGAATGAATTATTGGAGCTTCATAAGAAGTTTGGAAAAATATTTTTTAATGTGGAGAAGATACTCCCGGAAGGTTCGGAAGAAAAAGTTGAAGAAAATGAAGAGAATAATACAGATTCAAAAATAAATATAGGAACTGATGATTCATCTTCACAGCAAGAAGAAGGTATCAAAAAAGACAACCTCCATATTCGGGTTCAAGAAGAAGATATTAATTATAAGATTGTAGAAATCGAAGGACTAATTTCTGAAAGCAAATTAACTCCCTTGCTAGAAGAAGACCAAAATTTATCTAAAAGAATAACTATGGCCAAGCAGACGATGGAAGAATCGTGTTATGTCGTTATTAATCCTGGAAATACTAATCTTCAGATTGGTAATATCATACTAGAATCGGAATATAGATTATATTCATATTATGATCCAGAGTTTCGTGCTGGCATTGGTGCCGAAGCTATAAAAAATTTATTAAAAGAGATTAACCTTGATTCATTGAATCTTGAATTAAGAGAAGAATTAAAGCGATCTTCCGGCCAAAAAGCAAAAAAAATGATCAAAAGATTACAGATTATTGAAGCCTTCAGAAAAAGTCTTTGTAAGCCGGAATGGATGGTTATGGAGGTATTACCTGTAATACCTCCCGATTTGAGGCCAATGGTTCAATTGGAAGGAGGCAGATTTGCCACCTCAGATCTCAATGATTTGTATCGTCGAGTAATCAATCGTAACAATCGTTTAAAAAGATTATTAGATTTGGGTGCCCCTGATATTATTATTAAAAATGAAAAGAGAATGCTACAAGAAGCTGTAGATGCGCTTATTGATAATGGGAGAAGAGGCCATGCAGTTTTAGGGGCGGGGAATCGTCCGCTTAAATCTTTGAGTGACTTGTTGGAGGGGAAAAAGGGACGATTTAGACAAAATTTACTGGGTAAGAGAGTAGATTATTCTGGACGTTCGGTTATAGTAGCGGGACCTAAATTAAAACTCCATCAATGTGGATTACCTAAAAAAATGGCTTTAGAGCTTTTTAAACCATTTGTAATGCATCACTTGGTCAAAAGAGAGCTAGCCCATAATATTAAAACTGCTAAGAAATTGGTGGAACAAGAATCCCCGGAGATCTGGAATATATTACAGGAGATTATCGAAGAGCATCCAGTGTTATTAAATAGAGCTCCTACACTACATCGATTGGGAATACAGGTATTTAAACCAGTTTTAGTTGAGGGCAATGCTATTCAGCTGCACCCCTTAGCATGTCCAGCATTCAATGCAGATTTTGATGGTGACCAAATGGCAGTTCATGTTCCTTTGTCAACTGAAGCTCAAACTGAGGCAGAATTATTGATGCTATCTTCGAAGAATGTTTTATCTCCTTCCAACGGTGCACCAATTGCCTTACCCGGTCAGGATATTATTCTGGGTTGTTATTATTTAACAATGAAGGAAAGAGGACAAAAAGGGGAAGGAAAAATATTTGCTAATCCCGATGAAGCGATCAGGGCCCAGGAAGATGGGTATATAGCTTTGCACGCCAGAATAAAAGTCAGGATAAAAGGAGTTATAGAAGAGACAACTGTGGGAAGAGTAATATTTAATCAATTATTACCGGAAGAAATGAAATTTGTTGATTTAACTATTACAAAAAAATCTTTGGCTAAGATTATTGCCTACATACATCGTCACTTTGGGCAGGAAGTTGCAGTGAACTGTCTTGATGATATTAAAGAATTAGGTTTTCATTATGCAACTATATCCGGAATAAGCATTGGGGTGGTTGATTTAGAGATACCATCTGAAAAAGATAAGATAATGGAAGAAGCAGAAAATAGTGTTTCCAAGATAAAAGAACAATTTAACTATGGGTTGATTATGGATGAAGAGAGGGAAGAAAAAATTATTACTGCCTGGACAGATGCTGCAAATAATGTTGTTAATGCAATTCTAAATAATTTGAGTAGCTTTAATCCATTATATATGATGGCTGATTCTGGAGCCCGTGGTAGTAGGAGACAAATAGGTCAATTAGCTGGTATGAGAGGCCTGATGGCTGATCCTTCCGGAAAGATTATTGAATTTCCTATTCGTTCAAATTTTAGAGAAGGTTTGTCCTGCTTGGAATATTTTATTTCAACTCATGGAGCCCGAAAGGGTCTTGCAGATACAGCCCTTAGGACATCTAAATCTGGATACTTAACAAGAAGGCTTATTGATGTTGCCCAGGATGTAATTATCAAAGAAGAAGACTGTGGCACCAATGATGGTGTAATTGTATCCGATATTCAGGAAGACGGAAATATTATTGAAAAATTGGAAGAAAGAATTGTAGGAAGAACAGCCCAGGAAGATATAGTTGATCAGGAAAAAGGGGATTTTATTGTCCATCAAGGAGAACCGATAAATGAGAAAATAGCTAAAAATATTGTTGATGCAGGAATCAAAGAGGTTAAAATACGTTCACCTTTAACCTGTGCTTCAAAGCAGGGTATCTGTGCAAAATGTTATGGCAAGGATTTAGCTACCGGTAGGACAGTTATTATTGGAGAAGCAGTTGGAACGATTGCAGCACAATCTATCGGTGAACCTGGTACCCAGTTAACCTTGAGAACTTTTCATACCGGAGGTATTAAAATAACCGGAGAAGATATTACCTTAGGCTTACCTCGAGTGGAACAGCTCTTTGAAGTAAGGAAACCAAAGAAACAAGCAGTAATTAGTGAAATCAATGGATATGTTGATCAGGTAAAAAATGAACAAGAAAATATTCGAAAAGAAATTATAGTAAGACCTGAAAATGAGGAAAAGTTAACAAAAAGTAAAGAGAATAGAAAAAAAGTCTATTACATACCGAATGATCTAAGGATTAATGTACAGGAAGGCCAGAAAGTAACAGCAGGCCAAAGAATGACAACAGGTTTTGTTGATCCAAATGATATACTTAGAATTCAGGGAATTAAAGCAGTTCAGAAATATCTCTTAGAACAAGTTCAAGAAGTTTATCGTTCACAAGGTGTAACAATAGATGATAAGCATATAGAAGTCATTGTTAGACAAATTGCCAGGTTAAATAAAATATATGTTAAGTCATCCAGGGATTCGGATCTTCTTTCCGGTGAACTTGTATATGTTTCAGATTTTGAAAAAGCAAACAGAGAGGTTGTCCAGAAAAATGAAGAAATAAGAAATAAGAACAGAGAATTGTTATTAAATAAACGTTTAGGTAGCTCTTTAACCGGAAACAAAGGAGAGGTTCTTATTGATAATAATATTCTAATTGATGAGAATACAGTTAAAAAGATCGAGAGTGCGGAACATCAGAACTTTAATATCATTGATGAAGATGAGCGAATCAACCTTATAGTGCAAGGTGAAATAAATTTTATTGACAGAATTATAGGACGTATTTTTATTAGTACGCTTTCTAAAGATAATACAACTCTTCCCGAAACCGGGGGAAAAATAGAAGAATTTAAAGAGATAAATTTATCAGATATTAAAGGTAGAAAAATAACCCGGGAAATAGCGATAGAGTTAGTGAATCGCGGGATAAACAGAGTTCGTATAAGCAAACCCGAAGAAGTAGAAAAATTAAAAGGAAATATGCTGGCAGAAAGTGTGACTTTATCCGGTAGCAATGACAATATCCTAAATGCCAATAAAATATTAAATGAAGAAGATATACAAAAAATAATAGACCATCAATGCGAAAAAGTAAAAATATGGAATAATATTAAAGAAATTAATATTAAAGAAAATCTAATAAGTTTTATCAAAGAAGATGTAATTGGTAAGAATTTAGGAGAGGAATTAAAGGATCCCGATTCTGAAAATATCATTGCCGATAAATCGCAGCCGGTAAGTAAAAATATTATCAGGAAAGCCTATTCAGCAGGAATTAGCGATATTCCATTAGAAGACGGGCGGTTCTTTTCCTTAGAAGGCCGTACACTGGAGTATATTTACCAAAATCTACTAGGGAAGACCGTTGCTCAAAATATAGTTGATAAGAATACGGGAGAAATCCTTATTTCTTCAGGTAGTAAAATAAACAAAAAAAATGCCAATGTACTCTTTCAACAAAATATTGAAACCATAAGGTATCAAGGTGAAGACAGTCAAAGAAAAACCATATCCTTAATAGAAAATATTGGATATATTAGAAGGATCAAGTTGCCTGCGATAGGAATGCCTATTATACAGGGAATTACACAGGCTTCTTTGTCAACAGAAAGTTTCTTGTCTGCGGCTTCTTTTCAAAGAACAACACATGTATTAACCAATGCATCAATAAAAGGGAAGGTTGACCACCTTGTTGGGCTTAAGGAAAATGTTATTATTGGTAATATTATTCCTTCAGGTACTGGTTTACCTCGTTATCGTGATATTGAAATAAGTTCTCAATATGAAGAAGATTTAGAAAGAGAAGCACTTGAATATTCTGAAGAGGAGATTAACAGGAGTCAAACAAATAATGAATCAGTAGAAGAGGATACGAATATCTTTAATCAGGAAGAAGTAGATCATGAAAGGAAAGAATAAAGACTAATAAATTTCTTTAAATTTAATTTTTATTGACATCGCTAGTTTATACTGATAAAATGTTTAAGTATTTTGACAGGAAGGATTTTTTAAAATTTAAGAAGGTGGTCTTGAGATGCCAACAATTAACCAATTAGTAAGAAAAGGAAGAAAAAAATCAAGCAAAAAATCAGATACACCAGCTTTAAAAAGCTCACCTCTAAAAAGAGGTGTATGTACACGTGTATGGACTATAACACCCAAAAAACCTAATTCAGCTTTAAGGAAAGTTGCACGTGTAAGATTGACCAACAATATGGAAGTAACTGCTTATATTCCCGGAATCGGTCATAACTTACAAGAGCATTCCATTGTTTTGCTAAGAGGAGGCCGAGTAAAGGATTTACCTGGTGTTAGGTATCATATTGTAAGGGGAGTCATGGATACTACGGGTGTAGATGGACGAAAACAGGGACGTTCTAAATATGGTGCAACAAAAGCGAAAAAATAATCTTTTATATATTTGTAGAAGATATAAATATATTATAATTTAACTTAATTGAGGTGGATATATATGTCCAGAAAAAGAAAAGCAAACAAAATTGAAATCATAGAAGATCCTATTTTTAAAGATAAGAGGGTAAGTCAATTTATCAATCATATCATGTTAGCCGGGAAAAAAAGTATTGCCCGTCATATATTTTATGATGCTATGGATATAATAAAAGAAAAGTCAAAAAAAGATCCTTTGGATATTTTTAATCAAGCGATGGAAAATGTTATGCCTGTTTTGGAGGTAAAATCCAGAAGAGTAGGCGGTGCAAGTTATCAGGTACCAGTAGAAGTTTCTCCTGAAAGAAGGGTTACCCTTGCTATGAGATGGATAATAAATTTCAGTAGAAGCAAAAGCGGAAGACCTTTTTCAGAAAGGCTAGCTTCTGAGTTGCTTGATGCTTCTCAGGGAACTGGAGTATCAGTCAAAAAGAAAGAAGACACTCACAGAATGGCTGAAGCTAATAAAGCTTTTGCCCATTATCGCTGGTAAACATGCAAAAGATTTAGTAATAAATAATAAAAATAATAAATGTATCTGAAAACAAAAACCATAATATTTTATATAGGTTTTGAGTTTAGAAGATAGAGAAAGAATGAAATAATATGGTAAATGGAATTAATTTACAAAAAGTAAGAAATATAGGTATTATGGCTCACATTGATGCCGGTAAAACAACGGTTACCGAAAGAATTTTGTACTATACTGGTCGATTACATAAAATGGGTGAGGTTCATGAAGGTTCTGCAGCAATGGATTGGATGCCACAGGAGAAAGAAAGAGGCATTACGATTACTTCTGCTGTTACAACTTCTATGTGGAAGGATTTTCAAATAAATATTATTGATACGCCCGGGCATGTAGACTTTACAGTAGAGGTAGAAAGATCACTTAGAGTGCTTGATGCAGCTGTGGCGGTTTTTTGTGCCGTCGGGGGAGTAGAGCCACAGTCAGAAACTGTTTGGAACCAGGCAGATCGTTACCATGTCCCCCGTATAGCTTTTATTAATAAAATGGATCGCGTTGGTGCAGATTTTTACGGTACTGTTAATATGATTAGAGATAAATTTTCTGTAATTCCGGCGGTATTAATGATTCCCTGGGGCAGCGAGGGAAATTTTCGAGGAATTATTGATCTTGTTTATATGAAAGCATATTCTTATACCATTGACGAGTTGGGTGTAAGCTATCATACGGTAGATATACCAGAAGACTATATGGAAGAGGCAAAAAAAGCTAGAAAGAAAATGTTGGAAATATTGGCTGAAGAAGATGAATCATTTTTAGAAGATTACCTTTATGGCAATGAAATTAGCATTGATAGAATCCATCACGCCATTAGGCAGGGTACCCTTAAGAATAAGATTGTTCCAGTATTGTGTGGGTCGGCCTTAAAAAATAAGGGGATACAGCTTCTTTTGGATGCTGTGACCAGGTATCTGCCTTCCCCTTTGGAGGTTCTGCCTGTTAAGGGAGAAGACCCTAAAAATGAAAATGAAATATTTCGAAAAACAGATATT
>CAZPII010000087.1:0-6954 GCA_964586485.1 uncultured Atribacterota bacterium
ATTAAATGGCGTTTAGGAGGAGTGCATGGGGTAACTACTCCAGAGACAGTTGGTCTTAATTATTTCGCTGAATTGGTTGAAGAAAAAACTAATGGTGAAATGGTAATAGAGGTTTATCCAGCCGGACAACTTGGTGATGCTGTAAGTATGATAGAAAATACCATCATGGGTGCACAGGAAATGTTTGCAAATGTAATGGATTGGAACCAACACATAGTTAAGGATTATGGTATTTTTGCTATGACATTTGCTTTTTCTGACGTTGATCATATAAAAAGATTTATGGAAACAGATAGATATGGTCAAATGGAAGAAGGGATGATAGGAGAAGGGGTTCGTATATTAGCAAAGAATTGGTATCGACTACCGAGGGCTATTGTTACAAAATTTCCAGTTTTTTCAATTGATGATGTAAAAGGGTATACATTCCGTATGCCTGCCTTAGAAACGTATTTTCGGGCATGGGAGCATTTTGGTGTAAACCCTGTAGAAATTCCCTGGGCAGAAGCATATTCAGCACTGGAACGCGGCATAGCTGATGGTATGGATTCTCCTATCGGTTCAATTCATGGGATGGGATTTTATAAGGTAGCCCCATTTATTACCAATACGAAGCACATGATGGCCCCATTTAATTTACTTGTAAGCGAAAGAGCTTATCAGGATTTGAATCCTGAACTAAAAACTAAATTACAGGAAGCTGCTCAGGAAGCTGGTGATTATTATACGGAAATGTTAGCAGAACAATTTGAAAAAGATAAGATAAAGATGTTAGATGAAGGTGCCGTATATGTTGAAATAAGTACAAAGGAATTTGCCGAAAGATCAAAAGGAATAGCGGTTGAATTTGAAGAAAAAGGTTTATGGTCAGAAGGACTTTTTGAATATATTCAGAATTTATAAAATAAGCCTTTCTGTAGAATTTTAAAAATTTGGCTAAGAAGATAGAAAGCAAATAAGGGGTGCAAAAGTCACACTTTTAAATATTAAAATTTTCTGTTAAAAATAGAACACCTATAAACAATTATTACTTTTGTACCCCCTTATTATATCAAATAAGATGGTGGAAAATACTCTAAAAAGAATTAAGGGTGTTACAAATGAAGTTTAGGTTACCCAGAATTGATAAGTTAATCAACTATGTTGAAAAAATTGAACTTTATACTTCAATGTTTTTGTTAATAGTACTTGTATTGTTAATTACTGCAAGTGTTTTATTAAGATATGTATTTCATATTCCGGCAATGTGGATTTCTTCTACAATCACTCTTATATTTATTTGGATAAGCATGTTGAGTGTTAGCTATGTGTATAAAAAAATGGGACACATATCAATAACATATTTTGTAGATATGTTTTCGGATAAGAAAATAAGAGTCATTATAAACCTGTTTATATATTTAGTAATTTTTGTTAGTCTTTTATTGGTAATGTTAGGCACAATAAAAATCATACCAATACATTCAGGAAGATTTATTATCGGATTAGGAATTTCTAGAGTGTACTTATC
The DNA here is from genome assembly GCA_964586485.1 of uncultured Atribacterota bacterium. Classification (GTDB taxonomy): domain Bacteria; phylum Atribacterota; class Phoenicimicrobiia; order Phoenicimicrobiales; family Stramentimicrobiaceae; genus CAYWJZ01. The sequence goes on from CAZPII010000087.1 coordinate 1,511, forward strand.
TACTGCTATTCTTATTGCTACTATCTCAATGTTAATAACAACTTTACATTTTATATTCCTTCAGGTAAAAAAACATGTCTAACAATTTTAGTAGCGGGGATGGTGATATATTTTGTCTTTATACTTAATAATTTTTATTTTTTTCTTACTTCTTTTGTTGGGTGCTCCCATAGCTATTGCTGTTTTGAGTTCATCTATTATAGGTTTAATCTTAAATGATATACCGCTTTCCATGATTCCCCAAACCATGATAAATGGTATAAATAGTTATACCTTATTGGCTGTCCCTTTATATATTTTATCTGGTGAATTAATGAACAAATCAGGGGTGGCTAAAAGAATCTTTGATTTTCTACTAGCTTTAGTAGGGCATATCAGAGGAAGTATGGGACATGTAAATGTTTTGGTAAGCATGGTATTTGCCGGAATCTCAGGTTCAGCTACTGCAGATGCTTCTGGTTTGGGGAGAATAGAAATCCAAGCGATGCGTGATGAAGGCTATGATATAGATTTTTCGGCTGCTATTACTGCTGCTTCTTCAACTATTGGACCTATAATTCCCCCAAGTATACATATGATGATATATGCCTCTATTGCAGAGGTTCCCGCCGCCGCATTGCTTATAGCGGGCCTTTTCCCAGGTCTAATTATGGGTATTGGCTTAATTGTTACTGTTTATGTTCTTGCTGTAAGCGGAAAGGCAAATTGCCCTATACGTCCCCGTGCATCTATTAAAACGATTCTAACCAAGTTTAAGGATTCTTTTCTGGCACTTTTTGCTCCTATCCTAATTGTGGGGCGAATTATGTGGGGTATTGTTACACCTACAGAAGCAGGCTGCATTGCTGTTATATACACATTTACTTTAGGGGTTTTCTATAGGAAATTAAATATCAAATTACTTATCCAATGTTTGCAAAATACACTCTATTCTACTGGTGTAGTAATGTTTATGCTAGCAGTTGCAAGAATATTTGTCTGGTTTATAACTATTGAACAGATTCCTAATAAATTGATGAATTTTATTTTCTCTTTTACTACAGATAAGATATTAATATTATTTCTTGTTGGAATCTTTATTCTACTTCTCGGGATGATTGCTACTGCATCAGCAAATATCGTCCTGATTACTCCAATATTATTACCGATGCTAATGCCTTTAGGAGTTGACCCTATTCATCTTGGAGTAATTATTGTATTTGGCTTAGTGCTAGGTATTATAACACCACCAGTAGGTACCTCTCTTTATATTTTATCGGAGGTTGCTCATATATCATATGAGAGAGTAGTAAAAGCAATTATTCCTTTTTATATTGCATTAATTTTAGCATTTTATATCATTATTTATTTCCCAGAAGTATCATTATTTTTACCAAAAATTTTAAAGCTCATTATTTAGATTTTAAAATTTTGAAGAACTAGCAACACATAAACATTAATAAAACATTTTATTTGAGGAGGAAAACTGATTATGAATAATTTCTATGATGTTATTATAGTTGGCGGAGGGACATCTGGAATACTGTCTGCAATAGCTTCCGCGAAAAAGGGAGCAAAAACATTATTAGTAGAACGTTATGGTTTCTTAGGAGGTTCAGCTAATTATGGATTTCCATTTTTGGCTTTTTTTAGTGGAAATGGAGAAAAGGTGGTTAATGGTTTACCGGAAGAAATAGTTTCTCAATTGATAAAAGAAGGTGGCAGTAAGGGGCATATGAGAGGTGGAAAATGGCGTACAAATGAAGACTATGAGTTTTCGCTAACACCTTATGAACCGGAAATTTTCAAGTATGTTGTGCAAGAAATGGCATTAGAAGCGAATGTTGATTTATCCCTTCACACCTATTTACTCGGGGCAATTGTCAGTTCTAATAGAATAGTCGGTATTGAGGTCTTAACTAAATCAGGGAGAAGCACAATATATGGGAATGTATTTGTTGATGCTTCAGGTGACGCTGATCTTTCCGCACTTGCTGGAGCACCTTTTCAATATAGCGAAGTTGGCAATATGCAAAATGTTAGTTTAATGTTTGTGTTAGATAATGTTGATATGGAAAAGATGTATCAAGAAATTCAAAAAAATGGCAAAATAAAAGGTCGTGATGATTGGCATATCAGATTAGTGAGAGGTCCCAAAATTGATACAAACAAAAAAGATGGAATCGTACATATAGCTGGTCATATGTTGTTGTGGGACGAAAAACCACCATTGACATTTACAGCTGTTTCCTGGAGGGAAGGATTGGTAAGTTTTAATTTAACAAGAACAATCAAAATAAATCCAGTAGACAGCAGATCAATAGTAGACGGAGAAATTTTGGAAAGGCGAAATGTGATTAAGACTTTCAGACAATGTCAAAAAAAAATCCCTGGAATGGAAAACAGCTATCTAATTAAAACTGCTCATCAGGTAGGTGTAAGGGAGAGCAGGCGAATTGCTGGAGAATATTGTTTAACCGAAGAAGATGTTATTAATTGCAAAAAGTTTGAAGACGGAATTGCCCGAGGAGCATATCCTATAGATATTCATGATCCTAGGGGTGGTAAAACAATATTCAGATTCCTAAAGGAAGGGGGTTCTTACTCTATACCTTATCGCTGTTTGGTTCCTAAAGGGATTGATGGTCTTATTGTAACTGGCAGGAATATATCGGCTACTCACGAAGCATTAGGGAGTACAAGACTTCAAGCAACATGCATGGCTTTAGGTGAAGCTGCTGGAGTTGCTGCTGCTATTTCTTCAGAAGAAAATATAATCCCTAGGGAGATCAATATAGAAGAATTAAAGAAAACGTTAAAAATAAATAAGGCTATTATATAGTTAAATAATATCCAGAAAAGTACAATTTATATTTTTATAATAAATCTAGTAAACTTAGAATAATAATACAATTTAGTTTAAATAAGGCATCTGTTGAGGTTTAAAGATGAAAATCATTATTGCTCCTGATTCTTTTAAAGGAAGTTTAACTGCAATTGAAGTTGCCGATGCCCTGGAAAAGGGGGTAAAAAAAGTATGCCCACAAGCCAAAATTGAGAAAATACCCATGGCTGATGGCGGAGAAGGCACTGTACAATGTCTGGTCAATGCTACCCAGGGGAAAATATATAAAAAAAATGTTATTGGACCTTTAGGGGAACCTGTAATTGCTTCGTTCGGTGTTCTAGGTGACAAAATAACTGCTGTTATAGAAATGGCATCCGCATCCGGGCTCCCTCTGGTTCCCTCAAACAAAAAAAATCCCCTTATTACCACAACTTACGGTACCGGGCAATTGATCAAAACAGCTTTAGATCACGGATGTCGTAAGATGATTATCGGCATTGGAGGTAGCGCAACCAATGATGGAGGGGCGGGTATGGTTCAGGCATTGGGTATCCATCTACTGAATGCATCAGGGAAAGAGATAGGTTATGGTGGTGCTCAACTGAGTTTGCTGAATAGAATAGATATTTCCGAAGCAGATGAGCGTATAAAAAAAACCAGGATTCTAGTAGCTTCCGATGTGCAAAATCCTTTGTGTGGACCCACAGGAGCCTCACGGATCTATGGCCCTCAAAAGGGAGCAACAGAAGAAATGATTAATACTCTTGATCAAGCTTTGTCACACTATGCCGATATAATCAAACGTGATTTAGGAAAAGATATTAAAAACGTACCGGGAGCTGGTGCAGCCGGAGGGCTTGGTGCTGGTTTGATGGCTTTTTTGTATGCAGAACTCAAACCAGGTATTGATATTGTTATCAACAATGTTCATTTAGAAGAAATTATAAAAGGTGCTGATTTAGTAATTACCGGAGAAGGGGAGATAAACGGATCTACTATCTATGGCAAGACACCAATAGGTGTGGCAAAAGTAGCTAAAAAATATCAAATTCCGGTAGTTTCTGTCAGTGCTTTAATTGATGATTCTGGCTGGATAGTTAAAGAATACGGGATTGATTATTTGATCAAACCGGAAAATCCATCCATGGATATGGAATTTTCTAAGTTAAAGAAAGTTGACCTATTAAAAAAAACAATTTCAGATTTTTTGAGAAAAAATATTTTTAAAAATGTAAAAAAATTGGGATAATGTTATTTTGAAATGTTTCTTTCTGTAATATCTTTAGAAAACACTTCTATTTGTTGATCCCCCTTATGTGGATACAATCTATTTTTTAAGGGAGCAACAACTTCCTCTAGATATTGGCTGGGTGCCAGATTGTTTCTCACCATACTTTCGTAGAAAATTATTTTAATTAATTGACTGTGAGATAAACCCATTTTGCTTGCCATAAAAGTTAGCGAGCCATTCACGGAGAGAGCAGGGGTTCCATTTATATCAATGACAAAGAGATTGCCTTCTTGATCTTTTTTTATATCAAGGCGGATAATATCATTGGCTTTAACCGCAAGGAAGCTTTTTACAGATATATCTACCAATAATGAAAACAGTAGGTGTGTATGATCGATAATCTCAAATTGATTTTGCATACGGTATTCTTTGTTTTTTGTTTTAGTAAAGCGAATTCCCCAATTTTCTGGGAAGGCTACAATGGGTAGAATGTATTTTGTTTCATTCCCTAATACACCGATAGTAAATTCCTGGCCTGGGAGAAACTTTTCAACTATTAATTTTTCTGGCCCCAATGTTCTTTTTAAATAATCAATTTTATGTTTTAGTTCAGATAGATTGCGAACAACAGATTTTGGAGTAATTCCAATACTATCTCCTCCCCCGGCTGGTTTAATCATAAGAGGATAGCCAATGCGATTAATTTCCTGTAAAAATATTTTTCTATTAAAACGATAATGAGCATCAAAAACAAAAAATTTGGGGATCGGAACATTATATTCCTGTAAATAGTGATAAGTAAAATCTTTGTTTCGGCATATTTCCATACTTTCAATGCTGGCATGACTTGTAGGGATACGATGACCCAATAGTTGTTTCCGTACATGGACTGCACCATAACCATTATACAGTGTATGCGGATCATCTTTGTAACCTTCTGCCAAAATAAAAGCAAAATCAATTGGTTTATTTTCTATTATGAAATTATCTAATTGTTTTGGATTATAAAGATCTAGAGCTATTATATTATATCTAGTTTTAATTAAAGCCTTTCGAATTGCTTTGACGTCAGTATCAAGGGTGCATTCCCGAAATAAGCCATTTTTATATTTTTTACTTACCTGATTATAAACAAATAAAATTTTTTTTGGCAAGGCCTTTACTCTCCTTATCATTATTTATAATGATAATTGTGTTTTCAGTAAATTTTTTTCGATATTTTTCCTACTCCCAGGGCCGGCAAGATGGCAACAACCAGAACAATAATTCCCATTCCACCCATCCACTGTATTTGATCTCTCCAGAAAAGAACAGACAGAGGATTACCTTCAATAGAGATCTATTTCTTCCTCCGACCATTAAAAAGCTGTTCTAATTTTTTTATTT
>CAZPII010000088.1:0-6927 GCA_964586485.1 uncultured Atribacterota bacterium
AAAGGTGGAAGTTATATTGCTTAGAAATATTATAGCTAAAATATAAATAAAAAATTAAACCTCTTTTAGGGGTTCTTAAAGCCACCCGCTATGCGGGTGCGATATTTACTTTTTTAAGATATGGAGAACCAATATTGTCTGAATACTTATTAGAAATGAAGAATATATCTAAACGATTTCCTTTGGTTAAGGCTAATGACAGGGTTAATTTTAAAATTAAAAAAGGTGAAATACATGCCCTGGTTGGAGAGAATGGAGCCGGGAAAAGTACTCTAATGAGTATATTGTATGGACTTTATCAGGCTGATGAGGGTGAAATATTTATTAATGACAAAAAAGTAAATATTTTCAACCCCAATAAAGCCATTGAGTTAAAAATTGGTATGGTTCATCAACATTTTATGCTAATCCCTCCTTTGACCATAACCGAGAATGTTATATTGGGCATGGAACCAAAAAAAAGCTATTTTTTTACAGATACAAAGAAAGCCGCTCAAGAAGTTAAAGAACTTTCTGAAAAATTTGGTTTTAAAATCGATCCATGGGAAAAAGTTCAAGATATTTCTGTTGGTGTCGAGCAAAGAGTTGAAATTATAAAAGTTCTCTATCGTGGTGCTGAAATTCTGATATTAGATGAACCCACTGCTGTACTAACTCCACAAGAAGTGGAAGAATTATTTAAAATATTACGCTCATTAAAAAAAGAAGGGAAAACTATTGTTTTCATAACTCATAAGCTTAACGAAGTAATGGCTGTCTCGGATCAGGTCACCGTAATGAGAGATGGAAAAGTAGTGGGTATAAAAAAAACATCTGCTACTACTACATCAGAGATAGCAAACCTAATGGTTGGCAGAGAAGTTCTTTTAAAAACCAAAAAAAGAAAACAGAAGTCGGGGAAACCCGTATTAAGATTGGAACAGGTAAATGTTGTTAAACATAATAAATTCCCTGTTTTAAAAGATATCAATCTTACCATTAGGGAAGGACAGATATTGGGAATTGCCGGGGTAGAAGGCAATGGCCAGACTGAGTTAGTTGAAGCCATTACTGGTCTTAGATCGATTGTAAACGGCAAAATATTGCTATATGAACAGGAGATTACAAACTTAAATCCTAGAAAAATAAGAGAATTAAATATTGCCCATATTCCAGAAGACAGACGAAAGAGGGGAATTATACCGGAATATTCTGTTGCTGAAAATCTTATACTAGGTTCCCATTATCGGCCACCTTTTAACAGAGGTTTTTCCCTTGATTTTCCATCTATTTACAAACATGCTCGCAAATTAATTTCTGATTATGATATTCGTCCTGCCAATAAGGACAATTTACTGAAATCATTATCAGGTGGAAACCAACAAAAAGTTATAGTAGCCAGGGAGTTTTTTGGAGAGCCAATCCTTTTGATCGCCTCTCAGCCAACAAGAGGTTTGGATGTTGGCTCAATTGAATTTGTTCACAAACAGTTATTAAAAGAAAGAGAAAACAACAAAGCAATTTTATTAGTTTCAGCGGAATTAGATGAAATACTATCTTTAAGCGATATCATAGCGGTGATTTATGAAGGACAGATTATAGAAGTGATGGATGTTGCGGATGCAGAAAAAAGTAAGCTTGGATTATTGATGACCGGGGCTTCAGAGACTAAAAAATCCAGCGAAAAAAATAACTATTTGAAATAGGAGGAGCCGTATTTGAGTAGAATCAACCAAAAAAGTCATCTCTACCTTATTATACTGGAAAAGGTTACTCCTTTTATTGCTATTTTAGGAGCTCTTTTTATAGGCTCAGTAGTTATTCTGCTAATGGGCGAAGACCCAATTCAAGTTTACAAAATGATGTTTGGTTTGGCAATAGGTAATCGTGATGGTTGGGGAAATGTTCTCTTTAGAGCTACTCCATTAATATTTACTGGTTTGGCAGTAGCCTTTGCTTTCCGATGTGGTTTATTTAATATCGGGGGTGAAGGCCAGGTCTATGTAGGGGCATTTTTAGCGGCTTATGTTGGCTTTACTTTCACAACTTTACCCGCAGTATTGCTAATACCTCTTACTATTTTTGCAGCTGCATTAGGAGGTGCTTTTTGGGCATCTATTCCCGGTATTTTAAAAGCAAAAACAGGTGTTCATGAAGTTATTGTTACCATCATGATGAATTGGATTGCTGCATCACTAACTTTTTATCTGGCATTATTATATAGGGCCCAGGCTACAGAATCTATGAAAGCGGCTGGAGTTCAGCAGATGATACCTCATACCAGCGAAATTGCCGAAGCAGCTCGTCTGCCTAGAATGGCAACAATATTATCCTATTTCAATATCCAATTTCCTTCTCACAATCCTTTAAATGTTTCATTTTTCATCGCAATCATTGCTGCAATTGTGATATATTATATATTATGGAAAACAAGTTTGGGATATGAAATAAGAGCAGTAGGTCATAATCCTATGGCTTCCGAATACGCCGGAATTAATATAGCCAAGAATATCATCCTAGCAATGATTATCAGTGGTGCCCTTGCCGGACTTGTTGGTACAAATGAGGTTATGGGATATAAATTTAGATGGCGCCAGGAGCTTTTTCTCAATTTAGGCTTTAATGGAATTGCTGTTGCATTATTAGGGAAAAACCATCCTCTTGGTGTTGTGCTGGCAGCAGTCCTCTTTGGTATACTGTCATATGGTGGTGCATTGGTAAATATTTTTACTGGGGGTAAAATACCCCGGGAATTAATTATGGTTATTCAGGCTGTTATTGTTATTTTAGTTGTTGTTGCTGATGAAATTGTAAAACGTTTGATTATAAGGAGGAAAATAGGGTAGTAATGGGAAACATACTTAATGCTGATTTTTTAGCATCAGTAATAAGAATTGCCATTCCTCTGACATTAGCAGGCTTGGGAGGAGTTTTTTCTGAAAAATCCGGGGTAATAAATATAGGGTTAGAAGGCATGATGCTAACTGGTGCATTTGTTGCTGTGGCTGCAACAAATTTTTCTCACAACCCCTGGATAGGAATATTGTTTGCCATTATTGTAGGCATATCTCTGGGGTTAATTCATGCAATAGTTACTGTTTCATTTAAAGCAAATCAAATTGTCAGTGGTGTTGCCATAAATTTATTTGCCAGCGGAATTACTGTTTTTTTAAGCTGGTTATGGTTTAATGAAACACAAATCATGGCTTTGGAGGGACTTCCAATTTGGGGGTTTAGTATTCCCAGGGCAGGAGAGACTTCTTCTTTGATAAGAAGCTTAATTGTTATCTTCGCCCATCATTCACCTATGGTATATATTGCTTTTGTTATTGTTTTATTATCTCATATTATTATTTTTAAAACACCTTTTGGTCTAAGATTGCGCTCAGTGGGAGAATACCCACATGCTGCTGATACTCTTGGAATCAACGTTATAAATATGCGTTACATTGCCGTTATGATATCGGGAGCCCTTGCTGGATTGGCAGGGGCATTCCTTTCAATTGAACAGGCTCATTTTTTTGTTAAAGAAATGAGTGGGGGAAGGGGATTTATTGCCCTGGCTGCCATGATTTTTGGGAAATGGACTCCTTTGGGAACATTAGGAGCCGCTTTACTTTTTGGTGTAGGAGAAGCGTTAGCTATCAGGCTGCAGGGTGTTTTTGCTCTACCGGTTCAATTTATCAATATGGTTCCATACCTATTAGCCATATTTGTGTTGGTGGGTGCAATTGGTAGAGCTTCGGCCCCAGCTGCTGATGGAATACCGTATGAAAAGGAAATTTTATAAATAAATGTGTTTTTGCATTTGAATTAGGAGTGTTATTTAAATATGAAAGAAATTGGGGAATACTTAAAAAATAGAAGATTAGAATTGGGCATCTCTCTGGATGAGGCCGAACAATATCTCAAAATAAGAAAAAAATATCTTATTGCTATTGAAGAAGGTAATGAAAATGTACTTCCCGGGAAAACTTATTTTGTCGGTTATTTAAGAAATTATGCAAGTTATTTAGATGTAAATCAGGAATATATCGATGAGTTATTGGAAAAAACCGAACAGCCATCCAATGCAGTCACAGCAGAGTCTGAACCAATACCAAAAAGAAAAAAACCGGGGAGATATTTTTCTCCTGAAAAAAGAAGGCCTCGAATCAAAAAAGACAAAAAACCAATTAATTATCGTCCTTTATTCAAGGTTGTTATAGCAATTCTGATATTATCTGGTATTGTTTTAATTATAAATCAATTTTTGGATAGAACACAACCTTCTCCTGTACCTGTAACCCAGAACGAGGAAAGTAGAGAAGAAGCTATTTTAGAAGAAGAAAATTCTTTGGAAGAAGAATTGATTGAAATGGCTGAAGAAAATACTCAAGAAGAAATATCTGAAAAAACCTCTGATGATTTTTTGGAACCATTGCCTGAATATAAACCTATTATAATTACTACCCAAGAACCAACCTGGATAAAAGTCATACAAAATGATAATACCTTATTTGAAAGTGTTATTCTATCTTCAGAAGAAATTACTATAAAGTCGGAAGGAACAATTTCTTTATTAGCAAGTGAAAACAGCAATATTAGTGTTCTTTATGATGGCCAGACAATAGAACCATTGCCATCCGAAGATCATCGTCTCATTGAATATCAAATTGTTCCAAATAACGGAAACAATTAAAAGATGGGAGATATTTTTTATTCTAATCCGGTCAAATTAATATTTAGTATCATTAGTTCTAAGGAAAAATACTTTTTAGAAGCAACGCAGTGCTTAGCCGATATATTTGGAAATATTGATTTAGAAAGCCAATACCAGGCATTTGATTTTACCGATTATTACAAAAATGAAATGGGGGAAAATCTAAAGCAAAAATTAGTATCTTTTGAAAAACTGATTCTGCCTGATAGATTAAGTCAAATTAAAATTAATAGTAATCAGCTGGAATTTAGTGTTAGTCCCAGCGATCATCAAAATAAGGTTTCTCATAAAATAAATAGAAAGGTCAATTTTGATCCGGGATATATAACTCTCAGTAAATTTATTTTAGCCAGTACAAAAAATGGTCCGGCCAGGATATATCTAAAACAGGGTATATATGCAGAGATTACTCTTCGTTTTTTCAAAAAATCCTTCCATGCTTTAGAATGGACCTATCAGAATTACCAGACAGATTTGTATATTAATTTTCTTAACAGGGTAAGAGAAGAATATAAAAAACAATTAAACAAATTATTATAGAATTTATTATAGAATAATCTTAAAAATAAGCAAACATGAAGAAAAGAAAAGGAGTGATACTATTAATAGTAATGATAAAAAAAGGGTATTTATTGCAATTAATTTAGACCAAGATATTAGGCAACACCTTGCAAATATTCAGGAGAAAATCAATAAATTTAGAGATAGTCAATCGAAAATAAAGATAGTTGAAAAAAAGAATCTCCATATTTCCTTAAAGTTTCTTGGTGATTTGAACTCTCTGGAATTAGAAAAAACCTGGCTTGTTCTACAAAAAATATCATTTAAGTGTCAACCTTTTGAAGTAAAACTATCTAAAAATATTGGTATATTTTCCAGCCGCAAAATACCTCGGGTAATATGGGTTGGACTGGAAAAAGGTATCAATGAAATCAAGGAATTATATAGTGCGATAGATCAGGAGCTTGCAAAGGAATCTTTCTGGCGTAGTGAAAAAAATTTTATTCCCCATATTACTATGGGTAGGGTAAAATACCTAAAATATCCCGACAAGTTAATTGAATTATTAAAAAATATTGAAATTACAGAAATTTCACAATCAATTCACTCAATGGAATTGATGGAAAGTCACCTGACATCTCAGGGGCCAATTTATACTGTTAGAAATAAATTTTCATTTTTTAAATAAAATGTACTGTTAAGAAAAGCATTTGGTCTTTAGAATAAATTAAGATAGTGAGGATTATTTTTATGAAAGAAAGCAAAAGCAATAATATCTCGGAAAGAGAAAAAGCCTTAAAAATGGCGATGGAGAATATAGAGCACCGTTTTGGTAAGGGCTCAATTATGAAATTTAGCGACAGGCCTAAAGTAACAGGTAGTAATATTATTTCCTCCGGTTCTCTATCACTGGATATCGCGTTAGGAATTGGCGGTGTCCCCAGAGGTCGCATCGTAGAAATTTATGGTCCTGAATCATCAGGTAAGACAACTCTGGCGCTGCATATGATTGCTGAAGCGCAAAAAAATAAAGGCATCGCAGCATTTATTGATGCTGAACATGCTATGGACCCCGTTTATGCGAAAAATATTGGAATCAATATTGATGAATTGATAATATCTCAACCGGATACTGGAGAACAGGCATTGGAGATCGCTGAGTCACTGGTAAGAAGTAATGCAGTTGATATAATCGTAATTGATTCAGTAGCAGCCTTGGTTCCAAAAGCTGAAATAGAGGGAGATATGGGGGATGCATCAATGGGGCTTCAAGCTCGGCTCATGTCTCAAGCACTCAGGAAACTTACGGCTATTATTAATAAATCTCGAACTACAACAATATTTGTAAATCAAATAAGAGAAAAAATCGGAATAATTTTTGGAAATCCGGAAACAACACCCGGTGGACGAGCATTAAAATTTTATTCTACAATCAGAATGGACATCAGAAGAAAAGCCTCTATCAAGAAAAATGATACAAATGTTGGTATTTCAGTCAGGGTAAAAGTAGTAAAGAATAAATTAGCTCCACCTTTTCAGGAAGCTGATTTTGATATTATTTTTGGAAAAGGTATTTCGAGAGAAGGGGATATTTTTAATTTAGGCGTAAAACATGGAATAATTCAAAAATCAGGAACCTGGTTTTCCTACAATAATATGCAGTTAGGACAAGGCAAAGAAAATACAAAAATATATTTATCGGAAAATCCAAAAATATCCAGTGAAATTGAAAGTAAAATAGTAAA
>CAZPII010000089.1:0-6889 GCA_964586485.1 uncultured Atribacterota bacterium
TTCTAATAATAATTTCTTCTTCAGTAAAATTTTTTAATATATATTGACATTGTTCTATTGCCCTCGCATATTCCTGCTGGTAATTTACTGCTCTTGCTTTATTATAATAAACCTGTGACAGATCAATTTGATCAGGATAGTTAATAATTACTTCTTCATACAATATTTCCGCATTCCGATATTTTCGGTAATTAAATAAAATCTCTGCACAAAATAGTGACAATTCTGGCATTATCTCGATATTCTTATTCTCCTTGGTTATTTGAAATCGTTTTACATATAAATTTTCATCCCTGGAAATCTGTTCCCGGTTATAACGATTTTCAATTAATTCTTTAAGATGAACCAGGGAATCAACAAATAATCCCTCTTCCCATAAAATATCACTCATTTTGAGAAGAACCCTTGCCTTAAATTTTTCTTCCAGAGAGGTTTGTACAGCTAAACGGCATTCTTGCAAAAACTGCTCAATTCGATTATTCTCCAGATAGATTAGGCCAATTTGATATCGGGTAAAAGCAATTAAAACACTATCAGGATATTCGTCTATCAGGTGTTGAAATAATTCCAGGGCTCTTTCGGTATCATTTATATTCATATGGACATTACCCAAAAAATAAAACACATAATCTTGCATAAGAGGGATTTCGTTAATGATTTCCTGATAAATCTTTATAGCTGCTTCCCATCGTTCCAATTTTTCAAAACATTTTGCCTGTAATAGCTGACCTTTAAAATACAGGGGAAGATATAGATTACTGTATTCTATTCTATCTAATTCTCTAATTGCAAAACTATAGTGTTCATTATCGAAATATGCCAGGGCATTATTAAGATAAACATTCTGCTGAAGGAAACCATTCTCCCTTTCCAGTACACCGGAAAGCTGAAAAATTTTTACCTGTTTTTCTGCTTTTTCTCTAGATGTTTGGGCATATGCCAGTAATGAAAAAAAAGACAGAAATATTATGATTAGTAAAAAAAATAAAAATGATTTTTTCTTTTTACCATATGTATAATGTGTCATAAAATATTTTATTCAGAGGATATTTTCTCCAAACTCCTTTACCGTCAATTGTCTGTTTATCTGATATATTGTAGATATTTCTTTTATTTCTGGTTTTTTACCATCTTTTTTACTTATATTTTGAGGAAAAGCCTTCTCCTGGATGGTAATATAATTATTAGAAGTGAATTATTTTTTGATTGTGAGATAATTATGGAAATTTTCTCTGTCTTTGCCTATTATTATAAATGAAAAGAGCAAACAAAAGAAAGACTTTTACTAAAAAATATCATATAAAATTTTCAACAGGATATCGGCCAGACAAATATTAGATCTTATTTATACGGAAACTCTTATTATATAAATACTTAATTAAGCAGAGACACTTTTTTGGAAATCTTTTAACAGCATCAATACAAAGCTCATTTCTTTCTGGTTGCCAATAGTAAAACGGATATAATGGTTATCCAGGCCGGAAAACTCTTCACCCCAAGCGGGAAATGTATGCACACCCTCTCTCTTCAAATAACTCCATACTCTGTTTGTTTTCTCTTTTGTTATAAAATCAACCAGAACAAAATTAGTATGAGAGAAGAATACTTTTAGCTTCATTTGCCGAAGTCCATCAATAAATTGATTCCTTGTCTGTCCTATCTCTTGCCATTTATGCTTATAATAATCCAAATATTTCAATGCGCTCATACCCGCTATTTCCGCCATTTTGTTAACCCTGAAATGCTGACAGTAATTGGCAATCTTTTTGATATTCAATGGCGAAGAAACTGCAAAACCAAGCCTGAATCCCGCCAGGCCAAAGTTTTTAGAAAAACTACGGGATATAACTAGATTGGGATACTGTTCGATTAAATCTATTACACTCTCTCCCAGGTATTCGAAATTGCATTCATCAACTGCAACAATCCCAGAGCTATTGGTTAGTATTTTTTCGATTTCTCTCCTGGGAATAGAATTTCCGGTGGGATTATTCGGGTTACATATCCATACCAGACTCGCCTTTTTTAAATCACCGTCACTGTAATTTAATTGATAATCATCTGAAGATAAACAGGTTACCAATTTTTTGGCAAATTTATTACGGTCTGCACTTACTTCATATTGAGAAAAAGTTGGAACGGGAATCAAAATCAACTGGTTTCCAAAAGCCCTGGTAACAGCTTCGATGACCTCATCGGAACCATTGGTAGGTAAAATATGTTCTGATGTAACACCAGTGTATTCTGCTAATTTAAAAGAAAGGTCCCGGTATCTACCTCCGCTGGGATAGGTATTCATATTTTGCAATTCTTGTGATAGTTCATTTAGCAGATTTTCAGGAAAGGGATACTTAAAACTAGAATGATCCAAAAAAATCGGTAATTTAATTCCTTTTTTCTTAGGCATTATTTTTATTCCCCCATCCAGGAAAAGCCACTTTCGCTTCTAACATATTTAAAAGTTTTGTTGCCAAAGATACAATGACTAAATAAATTGCTCCGATAACCAGAAAAACTTCCGTATAGGTAAAATATCTGGAGGCAACAATCTTGCCTGCACCAGTCAATTCAATACAGGTGACCATGTAGGCTAAAGAAGAATATTTTATTAAATAAATAATTTCATTGGAACAGCCGGGAATAGCCCTTCGCAAAGCTTGAGGAAGTACAATATTAAAAACAGCCCCCAATTTGCTCATTCCCAGGGCTTGAGCTGCCAAAAGCTGCCCGCTTTTTACCGATTGAATCGCTCCTCGGATATACTCAGCATGATATGAGCTACTACAAAGGACAAAACCAATTACTGAAGCGACAAATGGTGACAGATATATCCCCATAGAAGGAAATCCGTAATACAAAATAAAAAGTTGTATAAGTAGAGGGGTACCTCTAAAAAAAACAATATAAAGTTTACTGAAAAAAGATACCAATATATTACCATAAACCCTTCCGGTGGCAATGATAATTCCAACCACCAATCCTATGGGAATTGACCAGCAAATTAATTTTAGGGTCATTATAAAACCTTCTACAAGAGAAGGAAATAATATATCCAGAAAGAATTCCAGGTTAATCATTGTTTATCCCTATCTGTATCTCCGTATAATTCGGTTAATTTAAATAAAAATTTTCTGGTTCGTTCATATTTTGGTTGGTAGAATAATTTCTCCGGTGGTCCGCTTTCTAATAGCTTTCCTTTTTCTAAAAATATGATTTCATCCGCCACTGAACGGGCAAAACCCATCTCATGAGTCACCACTACCATAGTCATCCCTTCTCTGGCTAATTTTTGCATAACACCCAGTACTTCACCAATTAATTCCGGATCAAGCGCAGAAGTAGGTTCATCAAATAACATAACCTCCGGGTCCATAGCCAACGCTCTGGCAATTGAAACACGCTGTTTTTGACCTCCGGATAATTCAGCAGGATAAAGTAAGGCTTGTTTGCTTAGACCCACTTTCGTAAGTTCCTGCATTGCCTTATCCCTGGCTGTCTGCTTTTTCATCCCCTTTACCTTTATCAAAGCAATTTCTACATTTTTTATGGCATTAAGATGATCAAAGAGATTAAAATCCTGAAAAACCATACCGATTTTTTGGCGGAATTGATTAATCTCCCGGGCATTATGATGGGTTACTTCCTGATCCCTTAACCAGATTGTTCCCTGATCAGGAATTGTCAATTGATTAATGCATCTCAAAAGCGTACTTTTGCCCATCCCCGAAGGACCTATAATAACCTTAGTTTCACCCTTGAGGACATTAAAGGAAATACCTCTTAAAACTTCTTTCCCTCCAAAAGATTTACGGATATCCTTGATTTGTAATATTAATTCTTTATCTTTTTTCATTCTTTTTAATCCTTTATTCTTCAAATCCCGGAATCCTGACTTTTTCTTCCAAAATATGTAATAACTTCATTCCCGAATAAGATAAAATGAGAAAAATAACAGCACAGGTCAAGTAAATTGGCATAGGTTGATATGTCCTGGAAGCAATAAAATTTCCTCTGGTCAATACTTCCATTACACCAATGGCATAGGTTACGGCAGATTCCGTCAGCATGGCCGGATATTCATTAGACCAACCGGGAATAGATATTCTTAAAGCCTGTGGCAAAACAATATTCCAGATCGCCTTGGCTTTACTCATGCCGAGAGATTGCGCAGCTAACATCTGTCCCTCTTCCAATGATTGAATACTTCCTCTAAAAACTTGCGTCTGATAAGCAGAGCTACGCAAACCTAATACCAGTATTGCGGCCAAAAAAGCTGATAAATTCAAACCTATCATGTTGAATAATCCATAATAAAAAAGAAATAATAACACCAGGATGGGTAAACCTCGAAAAAACCAAACATAGATTCCAATTAATTTTTTCATCCAGAAAGAGCCGTAGACCTGCCCAACAGATAAAGGTACTCCTATAATAAAACCCAAAAAAAGGGCACTTAAGACCAGGCTCATTGTTGTTATGATACCCTGCAGTAAAAAAGGGAGTGCCCGGTAAACAACCATAATATTTTCCATAAATGATGACAACCTATCTATCATTTTATATTTACATAAGAATTTGACATGAAACTGGGGATATAAACATTTCTAAGAGTTTATATCCCCATTATTTATTTTTTATTTCTGATTTAGGCATGTATTAAGTAAAATTAAATTGACTTTTTTCACTCTTTCTATTGAGCCTGAAAATATTTTGCTTTTAATTCTTCCCATTTTGGTGAGCGCATAATACGATTGAGCCCCTCATTAATCAATTCCAAAAGCTCTGTATCTGATTTTCTCACTGCAACACCATACTCTTCACCTGTTTTGATTGTTCCTACAATTTTAATATCCATTCCCTTACGTATGGCATCTTCGACCATTACATCATCCATCATAGCAGCATCAACCCTCTTATTTAGAAGATCTTGAACTGCTAAAGAAAAACCTTCATATAATTTTAGCTGGTCTTTAGGAAATAAACCCGGGTTAATCAGGTTATCCTCAATCCACATGGCGGCAGTGCATCCACGCTGGGTACCTACTAAATAATCCCCTGTAAAAGCAGCAATGGCATTTAAATCAGAATCAACCGGGACAGCAATTGCTTGATCTATTGACCAATAGGGAATAGAAAAATTTACTTTTTCTTTTCTTTCTTCCGTAATACTCATACCGGAAAATACCATGTCTATTTTTTGGGCTAGTAAGCTGGATACAATTCCATCCCATGCAGTAGGTTGATGGGTAACTTCAAATCCCATTTCCTCAGCAATCCAATCCAGTGCTTCTACATCAAAACCAGCCGGGTTACCTTTTTCATCTACATAGGCATGTGGTGGATAATCAGCATCTATACCGTTAATATAGGATTTTTTTTCTTGAGCTATACCGGGTAATCCCAATATTATCAAGAAAAAGATCGCACAAAACACAACTGAAATAATTCGTTTATTTCTACTCATCTAAGTCCTCCCTATTTTTTTATTTTTTTAATTGATCTTGTTTCAATTTCTTTAAAATTATCTGATAACCGTCAGCACCATAATTCAGGCATTTTTTTACCCGACTAATGGTAGCAGAACTAGCACCGGTTTTCTGAACAATATCTTCATAGATAAAACCTTTGCTAAGCATACGGGCAACCTCTAATCGTTGACTCAATTCTTTGAGCTCACTTATAGTCGCTATGTCATCAAAAAACCGATAACATTCATCAGTAGTCTCCAATGCCAGGATAGCTTTAAAAAGTTGATCAGTCATCTCGTTTCTCCAGCGAGGAAAATAATCCATGACTTTGCCTCCAATCACTTGGTATAGCTTATAATTGTAGCTACAAAATGTCTTTATTATTCTTTACTGAATTAAATCATTAACTTTTTAATGTTTTAATTTATTTTAACATTACTCAAAAAAGTTGTCAACCTTCTTTAAAACTACAAGTCTCTTCTTAGAATCTTAGAAAAATAAACATCGCACCCGTGTAGCAAATGGCTTCAAGAAGCCTCTAAAAGGTGCTTGAGCTGTTTAAGGTAAAAATATTCCAGTATAGCAGCGCTTTGTCTGCAGGTAAAACCAATTTGGTTAATGAATCAATTGTCTTTAAAAAGTTCCAGATATTGCCCGTAACCTTCCTCTTCTAGATCTTCTTTAGGGATAAATCTTAAGGCAGCCGAATTAATACAATAACGCAAGCCGGTAGGTTGAGGGCCATCATTAAAAAGATGACCAAGATGAGAATCCGCGTGCTTGCTTCTAACCTCTGTCCTTACCATCATATGGCTTCTATCTTCTTTTTCAACAATGTTATCAACTTCAATTGGTCTGGTAAAACTTGGCCATCCCGTTCCGGAATCAAATTTATCCGTTGAACTGAAAAGAGGTTCTCCAGATACTATATCCACATAAATCCCTTCAGCCTTATTATCCCAGTATTCATTCTGAAAAGGGCTTTCCGTACCATTCTCCTGTGTTACCTTGTATTGTAACGGTGATAGGGTTTCTTTTAATTCTTCTTTGGACGGTTTTTGGTAATTTTCATCCCATGTTTTTTCCATAACTTTTCCTCCCCATTTACTGTCTATATAATCAGTCCTCCCGGAGCCAGTTTTATACCATTGATATCCGAGAAGATTTTTTCTATAATAATCCTGATGGTACTCTTCTGCGGGATAAAATTCCGATGCGGGTAATATTTTTGTTACAATCTCTTCCTGAAATGTTCCTGAATCTTGTAATACTTCCTTTGATTTTTCTGCAAGTATTCTTTGTTGATCATCATGGTAAAAAATTGCTGTCTGGTATTGACTGCCTCGGTCGGCAAATTGTCCAGCCGGATCAGTAGGATTGATATTACGCCAGAATTCATTTAATAATTCCGAATAGGTAAT
>CAZPII010000090.1:0-6716 GCA_964586485.1 uncultured Atribacterota bacterium
TGATTTATTTTTTGGGGCAGCTGCTATTCTTCTGGTGTTGGAAGCTACTCGTCGTGTAATAGGCTTTGCGATTACAGGCGTTGCTATTGTTGCTTTATTGTATTCCTACCTTGGTCCTTATATGCCTGGAATTTTTGCTCATAGAGGTTTTTCAATTGAAAGAATTATAAACCATATGTATATGACAACAGAGGGGATAATCGGTATCCCAATTGGGGTATCGGCAACTTTTGTTTTTCTTTTTATATTATTTGGTGCTTTTCTAAATAAAACCGGACTTGGACAATTTTTTATTGATTTTGCAGTGGCACTTTCCGGGCACACAGTTGGCGGCCCAGCCAAGGTGGCAGTTATAAGCAGTGCTATGATGGGTTCTATTTCCGGAAGTTCGGTAGCAAATGTAGTCACCACTGGTTCTTTTACTATCCCGCTAATGAAAAGTATTGGATATAGGAAAGATTTTGCAGGTGCAGTTGAAGCAGCTGCTTCAACTGGTGGTCAAGTGCTTCCACCGGTAATGGGAGCCGCAGCTTTTATTATGGCTGAATTTCTTGGAATTTCTTATATAAGGATTGCCATTGCCTCTGTAATACCTGCATTACTGTATTTCCTCTCTGTGGGTATGATGGTTCATTATGAAGCTGCTCGAACTGGTTTAAAAGGGTTACCCCTTGAAAAGATACCAAAAGCTGGAAAATTATTACGTGAAAAAGGATTCCTTATTATACCAATATTTGCCCTTGTTTACATGTTGGTAAATGGATATACCCCATTAAGGGCTGCTTTTGTTTCGATTATGGTATCAATCGCAACTGCAATGTTAAAAAAAGAGACTAGATTAAGTTTGGGTGATATCCTGGATGCATTGGATAATGGTGCTCGCAGCGCTTTAGGGGTTGTTGCTGCTTGTGCTACTGCTGGAATTGTTGTTGGAACAGTTACACTTACAGGTCTTGGTCTTAAGATGGCCAATGCAATTGTAGGGTTGGCCGGCGGCAGTGTTCTACTTACCCTTATTTTCACAATGATTGCTTCCATCATATTAGGAGCTGGATTACCTACAACTGCGAAATACATTATTCTCGCTGTTATGGCAGCTCCTGCATTAATCAGAATAGGTATTCATCCACTTGCTGCACATCTTTTCATTCTCTATTTTGGAATAATTGCAGATCTTACCCCTCCCGTTGCACTGGCTGCCTATGCTGGCGCAGGTGTTTCTGGCGGGAATGCGATGAAAACAGGTTTTAATGCAATGCGTTTAGCTTTAGCCGGGTTTATCATACCTTATATTTTTGCCTATAATCCCTCTATCCTTTTAATTGAAACAAACTTTACTGAGGCAATTATAATCATTATTACTTCACTAATAGGAGTATATGCCCTTGCTGTTGGTGTTATTGGTTTCTGGAATGTCAAATTGATGATCATTGAACGAATATTTTTATTGCTTTGTGCCTTTGGTATGATATGGCCTGGAGCACGTACGGACATATTTGCACTAGTAGTTTTAACAGTTATTTATTTCCTGCAAAAAAGAAGAAGTAAATTCAATTCAGATAAAAATGTTAAAAAATGAATTTCTATCTTTATATCTTTAGATTAAAAGAAAAGATCAGAAACATAATACTATCGGTATAATTTCTGGTCTTTTCTTTTAGCTAGATGTTTTAAAAGCCTTCTTCTTAGAGGTAGTTTAAAGGCGATAATGAGTAATAGATTTAAACATAGGGAAAATAGATATGATATTATAAATATAGCAAATAAGTAGGAAGCATATCATATGTCTATCAATTTATAACTGGAAAATCGCTTATGCTCTTGTATAGATTGTTGCAAAAGGCCAAGGGGCTGTATTAGACCTGGGTTTGAAAATTAGCACAATACAAGACAGGGTAGAAATACAAGAAGAGGCAATTAAAATTTCTTTTCGAAATCATTTAAAATCACTCTCTATGTGAGTAGGTATTTTACTTTCTAATTTTTGTATATATGATAAGGAAAATGTTTTGCTTATGAATTCAATTTTCGTTAGAATAAATTTTTTAAAAAATATTGCATTTATATTAATATCAATAATTTTAGGTATATCTATAATAAATAATGAAATTATTCTTGCTAATGATGTAAATACCACAATGCGACCGATTGCGGTTATGATTGGCAATTCCATCGATGAACTGGAAATTCAAAGAGGTTTAAGCAAAGCTGACATTGTATATGAAATTGAAGTAGAGTTTCCTTTTACCAGATATATGGCAATTTTTCTGGAAGATACCGAAACAATAGTCGGGCCTGTTAGAAGTAGTAGATATTATTTTTCCAGAATTTGTGCCGAATGGTTTGCTATTTTTATCCACTGTGGTGGACAAAATCTAAAGAATAAAAATGTTTTAGATATTGATGAAATGAAATATCCAGCACTTTTTTGGCGCGATAAGAACATTGGGGGTTGGATTAACCTTTTTACCAATACTGCTAAACTTAGAAAAGAAACCAGTAAAAATAATTCTGTGTATGATGAGCAAAATGGTCATCATTTGGTAAATTATTCAAACTTGAATGAAATAGCAAAAAATCAAGTCCGCAAAATTAGCATCAAATACCATAAGAATTATATAGTTAGTTACGAATATAGGGTTGATGAGCAAAAATATTATCGTTATGTGAACCAAAAACCACACAAAGACTATGGTAGCAATGAGCAAATAGAGGTTTCAAATATTATAATTCAGTATACCTCAATCCAGGAAATCACCGGAGATGACCTGGGTAGAGTTCAGGTAGATTTAATAGGAGAAGGAGTTGGGAGAGTATTCAGCGGAGGAAATATGCAGTCTATTAAATGGTTAAAAAAAACCAAAGAAGATAAAACAATATTTCTGGACAGCAATGATAATCCACTTAGTTATAATCCTGGAACTACCTGGATTCATGTGTTGTCTTCTCAGGCAGAAGTATGGGTTAAATAATTACCCAAGAGGATATATTAATGGAAAATTTTTTAGAAGAATTAATTAGGGAAGCAACTAATGCAAGATTAAATTCTTATGCACCTTACTCTGAATTCAGTGTTGGTGCTGCAGTACTTGCAAATAATGGCAGGATATTTACTGGTTTTAATATTGAAAATGCATCACTCGGTTTGAGTATGTGTGCTGAACGAGTTGCAATTTATAGGGCTATATCAGCAGGATGTAGAAATTTTAAAGCCATGGCCATTATTGGGGATACCAAAGAACCTTGTACTCCTTGTGGAGCCTGCCGGCAGGTAATGGTAGAATTTTCACCGGAAATGAATGTAATAATGACCAACCTGAATCATGAAATTAAAATAATGAAAGCAAAAGAATTACTGCCGAATTATTTTATTTAACTATTACCACCTTAAAAAATTAATCCCCTTTTGGAGGTCTTAAATCTGTCCACTTTGCAGGTGCGATATTTACAGGTAATTTTCATAGATAATAAGTTTGTGTGAAATAATAAACTGGTACTCCTCCTACGAGAGCAAGGATATGTAAATTGAAAAATCGACTATTCCGAACAAATGGTATTGTACTTAAAAGTATAAAATTAAATGAATCGGATAAAATAATTACTATTTTCAGTCAAGATTATGGAAAGATACAAGCAATTGCTAAGGGAATTAGAAAAACAAAAAGCCAGTTTGGCAGTAGCCTGGAAAATTTAACCCTTCTAAAAATCCTCGTTTATAAAGGTAAGACCTTAAATATTGTCAGCCAAACAGAAATTATCAACTCTTTTTTCTCCAGATGTAAAGATTTAAAGCGATATGGATTAGCCATTTACTGTACAGAAATTATTGACAAAATGTCTGCCGAGGAAGATCCAAATGAAGCAATTTATGAATTATTAAAAAATGTTTTAATACTATTAAAGGATGAGGAAAATCCCTTACTTTTAGTGGAATCATTTAAATGGAAGCTTTTTGTTATTCTGGGTTATCATCCTGTTTTAGAAAGATGTGTGAAGTGTAATCAACGATTAAAAAAAGAAGAATATTATATTTTCGACATAATTGAAGGTGGAATAATTTGTCCGGCATGCAAAGGAGAGAATAGTGGCTACCAGGTTAAAATTAGTAATTATTGTCTAAGGTTGTTAAGGAGAATAATACTGGCAGATTTGCAAATTATTCATAATAAAAAGATTATTCAATCCGGATTGGATGAGTTGTTCAAAATTACTGATAATTATATGTCATATCACTTTGAGACCAGAAATAGGAGTAAAGAGTTTTTAAATAAGTTAGAATCAATGGAATAATTAATTAAGATTTTATTCTCCTGAATTTTTATTTAACCATAAAAACCCCATTAATTTTTATAACTTAAGTAAAAAGTATTTCAGTGTTTCTTCAGGAAAAAATTCCCTTTGAGTATCCTGGAAAGAATTGTTTTAAGTGCATTTGTTTTTTTGACATCATAAAATGATTTTGCTATATTTATAAAGATATCTAGCTTTAAATATGATGTAGTGATGTCATTATAAAATTAATTATAATAATGGTGAAATTTTCTTTACAGAGCAATATACAGGAAGAGGAATACCAGTATGAATATACAAGAAACAATATTTAATTTAGAAAAATATTGGAATAAGAGAGGCTGTATAATATTAACTCCTTATGATACTGAAGTAGGTGCTGGCACGATGAATCCGTCAACCTTTTTACGAGTTCTTGGTCCTGAACCATGGAAAACTGCCTATGTTGAACCTTCCAGAAGACCTGCTGACGGGCGTTATGGCGAAAACCCGAATAGGGTTCAACAACATTATCAATTCCAAGTAATTATTAAGCCTTCCCCGGAAAATATTCAGGATTTATACCTGGAAAGCCTTGAAAAAATTGGAATAAATAGAAAAGAACATGATATTCGTTTTATGGAAGGTGATTGGGAAGCACCAACGCTGGGAGCTTGGGGATTAGGCTGGGAGGTAGTCCTGGATGGTTTGGAAATTACTCAGTTTACCTATTTTCAACAGGCCGGGGGAATTGATTTGAATCCCATACCTATTGAAATTACCTATGGAATTGAACGATTGGCTATGGTGATACAGGAGAAAGAAAATATATATGATCTACTTTGGAATAAAGATATTACCTATGGTGAAATACAGCACCAGGTAGAAGTTGAGCAATCCAGATATAATTTTGAAGAAGCAGATACCGATATGCTTTTTTCTTTGTTTCAAATATACGAAAAAGAAGCCAAGCAACTTGTTCTGAAGAAGCTATCAATTCCAGCATATGATTATACTTTAAAATGTTCGCATACCTTTAATCTTTTGGAAGCAAGAGGTGCAATTAGTGTGACTGAAAGAACAGGTTATATTGCTAGAGTGAGGGAATTGGCTAAAATGTGTGCAGAGCAGTATAGTGAGCAAAGAAAAATGCTTGGGTACCCACTATTAAAAGAAGGAACTATAAATGAATAAAGTAATTTTAGAAATAGGAACTGAAGAAATACCCTCAATTTATATTGATAAAACTTTAAAAAATTTAAAAAATATTACCATAAAAGAATTAAAACATTTAAATATTGATTATAATAATATTTATACCTATGGAACTCCCAGAAGAATTATTCTTTATATTGAAAATATTCAATCTCAACAAAGAGATATTTTTCAGAAAACAAAAGGTCCGTCCAAGAAAATATCCTTTGACGAAGATGGTAATCCACAAAAACCAGCCATAAAATTTGCCCAATCCAATCAAGTCAAATTAGATGAGCTGATAACCGAACAAACTGATAAAGGAGAATATTTATTTGCTAAGAAGTTAATTAGAGGTAAACGTACCGAAGAATTATTACCGGAAATTTGTCTTAAGCTAATCAATAGTTTAAGTTTTCCTAAATCGATGCGATGGGGGGAAAATTCTTTCCGTTTTATCAGACCGATAAGATGGTTATTGGCATTGTATAATGAAAAGATTATACCTTTCCATCTGGAAACATTAAAATCTGATCGTATTACCTACGGTCATCGTCTCCTTTCTCCGGAGCCTGTAAAAATTGACAAGGCCGACCATTATTTTAAGGTTATGGAAGAATGCTTTGTTAGTATAGATCCAGAGGTAAGAAAGAAGATGGCCCACGAGCAAATTATTGAAATAACTCAAGAGAATCACTGGGAAAACACAATAGACGAGGAATTATTGGATGAGGTAAAAAACCTGGTAGAATATCCGCGAGTTTTGTTAGGACAATTTAATACTGATTATCTGAAGTTGCCTACCGAAGTATTAAAAGCGGTAATGGTAAAACATCAAAAATATTTTCCGATCTATAAGAAGAAGGATATGCTTTCACCTCATTTTTTCGTAGTTATAAATGGCAATAAAGATAAGTTTAAAAAGCCTATTATCCTAGGCAATGAACGAGTTTTAAAGGCTAGATTGGAAGATGCCAGATTTTTTTACCAGGAAGACCAAAAGGTAGTTGATAAAAATCTGAAACCTCTGGACCAAAAATTGGATAAGTTAAGAAATGTTGTCTATCAGGAAAATTTAGGCAGTATGTATAATAAAGTTAAAAGGCTAATTGGGTTAACGGGAAAAATGTCTGAGGATTTAGAATTAGAGAATGATTTATCCCAAATAATAAAGAGATCAGCCCAGCTATGTAAAGCTGATTTAGTATCAGAAATGGTAAAAGAATTCCCGGAATTACAGGGAATTATGGGAA
>CAZPII010000091.1:0-6677 GCA_964586485.1 uncultured Atribacterota bacterium
GGTTTGGCTATTTTTAGATTAGTGAGACTTATACCTTATCTTGGCTTTATCATGGGATTGGCAGCGGTTCTATTTGGTCTGGGTGCCATCTTGATTTCACAAAGGAAGTCGTTAAAACAACTAAATACAGAAATATAGTAAAATAAAGCCAGGGTGCATTATATATTATTCAATGACTTGATTTTACAGATTGCCAGCAATGGCTTTATTTAACGATACGATTGTTTTCTAGAATCACGGGTCTGAGCCTAAATCCCAAAATCCAACTGATAACGAAAGGCTACATCCTGTTGGCATGTAGCCTTTCGTTATTTGCAATTTTATGGCTAAGAAAGGGATATTAAAATTAAATTTGATATGATAGCTTTGTTTGTAAAAAATTTACCCACCATGGTTCATTTCTACAATAAAATAATTGGTATTAATATAGATTCTTTTTTCCCATTTACAAAATTTTTAAAAATAAAAAAAATTTATAATATTTACTTGACAACAATTTTAAATACTTATATAGTTATAAAAAAGTTATAATACTCTAAAAGAGGATTTATTTTGATAGAAAGTAAATTATCTCCAAAGATGGAAGATTACCTGGAAACCATCTCCTTTATAGAAGAAAAGAAAGAAGTAGCCAGGGTCGGTGAGATAGCTGAGGATTTAGGTGTAAAAAGCTCCAGTGTTAATGTCATGTTAAAGATGCTATCAGGCAAGGGCTTACTCAAACATGAAAAATATGGCTACATTAAACTAACTGAATCTGGCAGGGAAATAGCTGGCCAGATTAAAGCTAAACATCATTTTCTGAAAAAATTTTTAGAAAAGTATTTAGGGGTCCCGCAACAAACAGCAGAGGTAGATGCTTGTGGTCTAGAGCATTCACTTAGCAAAGAGACTTTTACCCAATTTAAAAAATTTGTTTCTTTCTTAGAAAAAGATAAGAAGCATCGCTATCTTAATATTCATAAAAGAGTCGAAGAATCTAGCAATAAGAAGGAATAGAGTAAATTTTTTTAACATAGATTTTAGATAACTCTAAAAATATAAGAATAATAAAACAATTCCGCAATCAGAATTAAAGATATGTTATGGGTTGTGACCAAATAAGAATGGATATTTCAATAGAAAAGATAACACAATCAGTGATTAAAAAATAAGAAGAAGGGAGGATGGAGAAATGTATTAAACAGAATAGAAAAAGCATATATATTTTTTTTATAACATTATTGAGAATGAGACGCAATATCATTAACTATTTGAAACGTTTAGAATCAGTAAAAGAAAAAAAATAGCATTTTACGACAGATATTAAAAATATTTGAGCATGCAAGCTGTTGATATTTTTGAAAATATAAAAAAGGAATAAGCGTGCAACTTTCTTGGTTAGAACTAAGCCAATCCTATTTATTGAATGATACTAAATGATACTGTAAGAACTTAATATAAATCGCAGTACTTAAGAAAATAAAAAAAGAAAAAAAGAGAAGGGAGTTTTGTAAATGTTTAAAAAAGTGAGTTTTTTATTAACAGCTGTAGTTATAGGCATACTATTAACTATATCAGCTAATGCCCATACTCCGATGCTTTATGTGGAAGACTATGGAGATGGCACCATCTATCTTGAAGGCGGATTTTCTGATGGGTCCTCCGCTGCCGGTGTCGAAGTCTTATTGGTGGAGGCCAAAGCGTTTGAAGGAGATACTACTATAAGAGACATGTATCATCAAATAGTCTTTGGTAACGAATATTTTAAGAATCTTAGAGATGATTATCTTAGAGCTATCGTACAAGAAGACAAAGAAACTATTTATTCAGAAATTTATAATCTTATCAAGATTGAAGGGGAGGAGGTTGTTTTTAATGTAGAATCCCAAGAAGTTGATTTTAGCAGCATTAAGCCCGAATTGTACAAAGAAAAGTCTCTTATTATTTTTAGAAGTGCCTTAGATGAATACAGTTCATTGAATCTTCCAAAACCGGAAGGAGAATATTTGGTGGTGCTTAACGCAGGCCCGGGGCACGCCGTGGAAAAAGACGGCCCGAAATTGACAGAAGAAGAAAAAGCTTTTCTTGAATAATGAATTCATTAGAAATCCTAATGTATGACAAAAAATAAAATTAAAAAGGAGACAGTTAAATGAAAAAATGTAACATTCTATTTGCACTTACTTTGATCATTGTAGTAGGCTTTGTTTCCATAGCCTCAGCGCATTTTCAAATCATTTTACCCTCAGATGACCTGATTAATGATGGCGAGAATACGGAATTGGAAATCCAGTTGATATTTACTCATCCCAGCGAAGCCTCCCACACCATGGATATGGAAAAACCAGAAATGTTTGGTGTTTTACATAAAGGGAAGAAAAACGACTTAACTAATAGTCTAAAATCCTTTTCTTACCAGGGTGGAAAAGCATGGGAAGCTATTTATGATGCGAAGGGCTTCGGCGATTTTGTCTTTTATCTTAAACCCGCACCTTATTATGAAGCAATGGAAGATGCATATATTACCCAGATAACCAAAGTGGTTGTAAACAGTCTGGGGATGCCTACAGATTGGGATGCAGAGATAGGCCTGCAGGCAGAAATTATTCCACTCAACAAACCTTACGGCCTCTGGACTGGAAATGTCTTCCAGGGTATTGTGCAAATGAATGGGGAGCCGGTTCCCTATGCTGAAGTGGAAGTTGAAAGAATAAACTCTCAATCGTTTAGTGGACTGCTGGGCGAAGAGCAGGATTTTCCTTCTGATGCCCATGTAACTCAGGTAATTCGAGCAGATGAAAACGGTGTTTTCACGTATGGTATCCCGAAATCGGGCTGGTGGGGATTTGCTGCCCTGATGGAAGGGGAAAAGGTTGATGGCAAAGACCATGAAATCGGTGCAGTTATGTGGATTAAGGCTTATGATATGAACTAAATCTTTTCTTCTGTTAGAAGAAAAAGGTCGGAATATCTTGCATAAAGTAGTTTTTCTTTATGCAAGATATTCTATATTTTTTAGAAGATTTCAATAGAAATGATTGATTTTAAAAGGGGAAGATATCAAATGGATGAGAATATCACAGGTTACGTTGAAAAAAAGAGGGAAGAGATAAAAGAGAAAGAAGGGAAAGACCCCGAGAGAATTATCTCTTTACAATATAACAAAAAGGCAGTAGCGATTGCCTCTAAATGTGTAAAGCAAACCAAAAGGGAACAGGAACCTTTAACCAGCAAAATTGATAGGGTTGTTTTGAATAAATTTCTTGGTCCGGTTGTTTTATTAGGTATTATCTATATTCTTTACAATTTTAGCATTGTGCAAGGTTATAAAATTACTAATTATACCTGGCCTATTCTGGCATCATTCAGGGATACCGTTGCTTTAATTCTTCCGCCGGAAGGCTTGCTTTTTGACCCTTTATTGCGCTCCATGACTTTAAGTGTGGTTGATGGTATTCTGGCAGTGTTAAATTATATTCCTGTCTTTGCCATACTATTTACCTTGGTCGCAATTCTGGAAGATGTTGGTTATATACCACGGATGACCTTTATTATGGATCGTGTTTTTCGTCATTATGGGCTCCATGGACAATCATTATTCCCGCTTGTGTTGGGGGGTGTATTTGTCGGTGGCTGTGCCATCCCGGGAGTGATGGCTACCAGAGGAATAAAAGACGAAAGGGCACGTTTGGCAACCATTCTAATTGTTCCACTCATGAACTGCCTGGCTAAAACTCCCTTATATCTTTTGCTAATCGGTATATTTTTCGTTCAGCATCAAGGAACCGTTATGTTCTTTATGGCTACAATTACCCTGATAATCGCCCTTAGTGTCAGCAAACTATTTTCCTTAACGGTTCTAAAGAGTAAGGAACAGGCACCTTTTGTATTGGAAATGCCGCCCTACCATTTACCCACAATTGGCGGTGTCTTAAGGCGCTGTATTGAAAGATTGTGGTTATTCTTTAAAAAGATTACCACTGTAGTAGCAGTGGTAATGGTTCTGGTTTTTGTCCTGACTAATTTTCCAGGATTACACCAGGGCTTAAAAAGTGATTTCCAGGTACAGATAGAGCAAGCGGTCGATAAATTTTACAATGATTTAGGAGAAGATTCTGCTTACCGAGAAGTGCTTTCTGAAGAGAATTTAGAAGAATATATTCATTATAGCAATGATTATAGTATGGCAAAGCGAAGCGCAGATAGCAAAAAAGAAGAGGAAATAATTGACCAAGAATTTAGAGAAAAAAACGAAGATTTCTTTAAAATTGCCAATAGAGGGGTTTACAAAGTAGACGGAGAACTCCAGCGCGATCAAGAGGCTATGCAGGTTGCCAGGGCATTTAACCAATTTGAGCGAAACAGAAAAGAAATCAGGGCAGATATTAATGACAAGACGCTGGTCAACAGTATTCTTGGCTTTGTTGGTCGCAAGATAGAGCCGATAACCAGGTATGCCGGATTTAACTGGCGAGTCAATATTGCCTTAATTAGTTCATTTGCAGCAAAAGAAAGCAGTGTGGCAACGTTAGGTAGTATTTATAAATCAGACGAAGGGGCAAGTTTGGAGGAGAAGGTTGCTAAACAGGAAAAGGGGTGGACACCACTCCATGCACTGGCCATTATGTTGTTTATGGCCATGTATCCTCCCTGTATTCCTACTTTAATGGCTGTGCGGTTGGAGACCGGTAGTACAAAATGGATGCTCTTTGCTACTTTTTATCCCATTATTTTGGGCTCCATTATTGCCGTTCTCATTTTTAGTGGAGGGAGCCTGTTAGGCCTTACCGGCTTGCAGGTTGCAGTATGGTTTTATATTTTGGCAATTATTGTGATGATACTGATGGGTTTTTTAAAAAACAAAAATGATGAAATTATCAATGATTTATAAATCAATAAAAGAAATGTTTTTCTGTTTGAAATATAAATGATGTTATAACACAAAGAACAAGAAAGGATGAATACAGATGTTTGGACAACCAGGAATTATTTCATTAGCAGAACTTAGAACAGGCCAAAAAGGTCAAATTGTTTTTACCGGGAACCATGGCAGGGGATTTCTACAGCATTTATCTGATATAGGAATCAATGAAGGTTCAGAAATTGAAGTCATTACTCCGGGAATGCCCGGACCCTTTTTGATTAGAATAGCAAACACTTCATTGGCAATCGGACATGGGATAGCCCAAAAAATTATGGTTGAGCAAAAAATATAGAGGAGGAGATAAACTATGGCTGAAAATAAAGTATTATACTTAGACCAATTAAAACCTGGCCAGCAATGTAAGCTAATCGATATTGATTTAGGTGGAGCCACTGGTCAGAGATTGATAGATATGGGATTTATTCCCGGTGTCGAGATAAAGGTAATCCGGAATGCTCCCTTGGTTGATCCGGTTGAACTGGAAATCAGGGGCTGCCATGTGAGCATCCGTCATGCTGAGGCCAAACATGTCGAGGTGAATATCCTATGAAAAAAAACAGACAAGACTATATTGTTGCTGTAGCAGGCCAACCAAATTCCGGTAAATCCACTGTTTTTAATATGTTGACCGGGGCCAGGCAATATGTGGCCAATTATCCTGGAGTTACAGTAGAAAAGAAAATAGGGTTTTATTCCTATCAGGGGCAAAGGATTCGATTAATTGATTTACCGGGAACTTATAGTTTAACTTCCTATAGCCTTGAAGAAAGAATAGCCCGTAATTTTATCATAGAGGACAATCCGGATTTAGTTCTCAACATTGTTGATGCCTCTAATCTGGAACGCCATCTAAACTTGACCTTCCAACTTCTGGAAATGGGTGTCCCTATGCTTGTTGTTTTAAATATGATGGATGTTTCAAAAGGCAGAGGTTTTGAAATTGATTATCATAATCTAAGCAAGGAACTTGCTGTTCCTGTTATCCCAACAACTGCCCAAAAAGGGAAGGGGAAAGAAGAATTGAAACAGGCCATATTTAATGCCTGTGTTAATAAAGAAAAATACCAAAATTCCTTTAGAGTTGATCATGGTCAAAATATAGAACCAACCTTAAAGGAATTAGAGCAAAAGCTTTCAACTGATGACAGGCTTTCAAAATATAATCCCAGATGGTTAGCAGTCAAGTTAATTGTCGGAGATGCTGAAGTGAGGGCTATATTTAAATAGGCGGGGGAACAAGGGAGTGAAAGTTTTATGGATACTATAATTTTAATTATTATTGGCTTGCTAAGCGGCTATTATATTTATCGAAAACTATTTAAATGCACTAACGGCAAAACCATGTGCAAATCATGCGGAATGTGTAATTTCTGTCATGTACCTGGAAATAATAGAGAGGAAGTTATCAATAAGAATGAGTAGATTACCTGTCTTGGAAGCATTTATAAATTAAAAAACTGAAGATTTTGCTCAATGGAATTGCTTTTTTATGCCATATTGATATTATCCCTTTAATTTTATCTCCTTTTGTCGTTGCGAGGACGAGGAGCCTTCTTTCTTATCAATGCGAATACCCCCCCCACCTGTCATCGCGAGGATCGAATCGACGAAGCGATCTCATGCACATATACCAGAGAAGGAAGGTTTCTCTGCAATACTGGAAAATTGGAAAGATGCAAAGATGGAAAGATATAAAATATAACGAAGAAATCTTAAAAGCTTGAAAACCCGTCATTCCATTATTCCAGACTTGCAATTTTCCATATTATTA
>CAZPII010000092.1:0-6578 GCA_964586485.1 uncultured Atribacterota bacterium
TAAAAAAGAAGCAATAAAACCGCAAAGAGAAACTGGGTTGTCGATACGGTAAAGACAATTCCCAGCATGGGTGCCATATAGGCAAAGGTACAGGGACCTAAGGCAATGCCAAAGATCAACCCTAAAATAAAAGCAGCTAATATCCCTTTTTTTCGGAAAACCGGTTGATTGGTTTTGCCAATAAATGGTATTTCTATTATTTCCAGTAAATGAAGGCCTATTACAAAAAAGATTAAGGCTACAAAATAATTTCCATAAACACCAACATCGCCCAGCATGCGACCCATTAAACCGGTTATAAGGCCAATAACACTAATAGTTATCAATATTCCCACCGAAAAGGAAGTTGCCAACCAGAAAGCTTTTTTGGTAGTCATTCTGCCCTGTTCTCCGATGAAGCCTACAATTAGAGGAATACTGGCCAGATGGCAAGGGCTCAGCAATATACTTAAAATTCCCCAGATCAGTGAGGCAATTAGGGCAAAAATAAAACTGGATTGGATTAAGCTATTCAGCCATTCAAAGATTGCTACAGCCACTACTTAACTCCCTGTTGTTGCAACACTTTAACTACTTCCTCTTTAGGGAAGAATCCTAAATGCCGGAAATATTCATTACCGTCTTTATCCAGAAAGACCTGGGTTGGTATCGCTCTAATTTGATATTCCTGGATATAAGGCTTGCCTTCCGGAGTTTTTAAATCATAAAAAACTACTTCTACCTGTCCTTTATATTCTTCTGCAATCTCTTCTAAGATTGGCTGCATCATATCACAGGGCACGCATCCAACAGAGCCCAACTCGAGAAAGGTCACCTTTACCTCACCAGCAGATGAAACCTGTTCTGCCTGGCTTATCTCTTTTGTTTCACTGGCAGGATTGTTAAACATTGTTTTTAATCCGAATATTGCCAGCACAATCAAAACTATCGATAAGATTAAATAATTTTTTCTATTTTTCATATATTTATTCACCTCTTTAAACTATATCTATTTATGAATTTATACTATGAACTTTACTGTAGTGACTTTTAATAACTGCTTTGTCTTCACAACAGTTGTATTCCAGCTGAAGTGTTGCATGATCAATTCCAAATTTATGTAATAATATAGTACCAATTTTATTCCGTAGGTTATCAGCCTGGCTTAAACTAATATCTTCCCGAACATCTATATGTCCCTCAAAAAATCGATGTTTTTCATTGATTTGCCATACATGCACATGGTGAATATTGGCAACTTCAGGAATGTTTTCTATTGTTTCCTTCAAATTCATTATATTAATACCAGTAGGTGTTTTTTCCATCAGAATGGTAATGCTTTCTTTAAAAATATCAAATCCTTCTTTAAGGACATAGGCTCCAATCATAAAAGTCAAGATAGAATCTATTATAGTAATATGAAAATAATGAATCAATATGCCGCCGATAATAACTCCTAAAGAAGAAAGGGAATCTGAAAATAAATGGATATATGCTGATCGGATATTTATACTGTCTTTAGCTCCGGCTTTCAGCAAAAATACCGAAAGAACATTAGCCGTTAAACCAATCAATGCGACTATAATCATTAACCCACTCTCTATTTCCTGGGGATTACGTATACGCAGATATGCTTCTTTGAATAAAAAGAAGGAAATTACTATCAGAAAAGAAGAATTAAATAGGGCAGCCAGAATTTCTCCTCTCTTATAACCAAAGGTATTGGCAGGACTATTTTCTTTCTTACTTAATTTTAAGGCTATAAAGCTAACAATAACCGAAATACCATCACTAAAATTATGCAGTGCATCTGACAGCAGTGCAATACTTCCTGAAAGTAAACCTCCAATGACTTCAACTATAGTAATGACAAAATTCAGTACCATCACAGTAATTAAGTTTTCTTCTTTAAAATGATGATGGTGATGATGTTCACTCATATTGTTTCCTTATTCTTTTCTGGGATTTTTCTTATTTTATTCAACAGGAACCACAGGAACACCCGGTATTTTTGTTCTTACCCTGTTCTCCCTTGGGTGGTGTTTCAAATGTAATACCTTTTTTGATTTGTTCGCTCACTACATTGATAATTTCTTCACTTACCGTTGTTTTCCCTTTTTCCAAATACATATCAGTTAAGATATATGCCTCAGTAGGTTTTATGCCAATATTCTCAAGGGTTTTTCTGGCACACGCAACAGAACATCCGTCTATTGCAATATTCTCATCTGCACCTTTGGCTGATGCTATCGTTCCGGATATACCCGCACTTATAGAAGCAAGACAGGTCATTTTGCCATATCCGTCTTTGGTTAACTTCCTGGAAACCTGATCCGCTATTTCACCCACATCAGCACATCCTGAACATGAATAAACTAATCTTGTTTTGGTATCACTACAACAATATTGTTCCATTTTAATATAAATACTCCTTCTTTTCTTTCTAAAGATTAAAATAATAAGTTACTCTTCTTAATTATAGCTTCTTGGCTTTTATTACTTCTTTTCTTTAAGCTGTTTTTTGGCCAGGGTAAGCACTTTTTTATTCTTGATTAAATCTTTCACATATTGTGGATCCGGAAAATTAATGGCATCAAAAATACACCAGGTCTTACAGGAAGTGCAGCCTACCATGCAATATAGCGGGTTGGCTACCACTGATTTTTTCTTTTGTTGGTCATAAGAAAATACTTCCTTGCCACAACTGGTAACACACATACCGCATCCGGTGCATTTACTCTCATCAATAGTAGGATGCCAGTCAATCTCTTCTCTGGGAATTCCTTTCCAATAGGCATATTTTTCAGGTAAACTCATTAGTTCATTCCTCCTTTTTTTCTTGAAACAAATCTGTTTTTGATATCTCCTCCGCTCTTTTCTTTCGCAGCATCAAATAAGCATTTTTATTTCTGGAATTGGCAATTGCTTTTTGTGATAGATATTGAATATATTCCTCAACTTTTTCAAAATCACTAAAGGGAAATCCCAGCACTGTTTCCTCAGGTGCTATATCTGTGGCATCCCGACATCCATAACATCCATAACTGAGATTCATCTTTTGTTCTTTATAAGGAATTAAGCTTGCATCAACACAAGTAGCCTGCAATATTGCAGTAGAACTTTCTATACGCTTACCGCCCTTGGCATTTAAATAAGCCAGGGCTACCCACATAAGCCTTTCAATCTGGTCTTCGATTATCACAATATCCGGTTCAATAACAGCACTCTCCAGGGGGAAAAGATATAATTCTTTTAGTTCGTCGGGTTTAAGAATGGTCATCCCTTTAAACATTTCTATCCCTGTATTTTCTTCTTTTGTTATGCCAAAACCGACTAATCCTTTACCTTTTTTCAGTCCTTCGGGAAGATCTTTCCATCCGAAAGCTGCTGCAGCCGCCGGACAGGCAATGCCATCTTCGTCCAGAATTACATGCTCTCCATTCCTGGCTTTCATAAGAGCCTGGCAATATCTATGTCCCTGAAGCCTTTTCGTCTTATCCGGAATTTCAGTTTCTCCAGTTGCCCAAGAGAAAATAAATTTAACCCCCACAGGATAAGC
Source organism: uncultured Atribacterota bacterium (assembly GCA_964586485.1). Classification (GTDB taxonomy): domain Bacteria; phylum Atribacterota; class Phoenicimicrobiia; order Phoenicimicrobiales; family Stramentimicrobiaceae; genus CAYWJZ01. The sequence goes on from CAZPII010000092.1 coordinate 3,539, forward strand.
ATCTAGTCCTATTTTTTCTTTAATTTCTTTTGCTTTTTTTCTTATTTGAGACATTTCCAATATACTCAACTTCTTTCTCATTAAAATATATTTATTATTTAGGTCACCTGTTCGATGATGGGACTAACAACATTGATGTATTGATTTTTCGGGCTACTGTATAACTTACATTTCCAATGAAAAGATCCCTAACAAATCCTCTCCCCTGATTACCCATTACAACCAGGGAAGGAGAATTGGCTTCTGCGAAGTTTATAATTTCTATGCTCGGTTTTCCATGTAATATCTTAATTTTTACATTGGTATCCTTGTTTGCTTTTAGAAGCCTTTCTTTCATTGCGGTCAGCCGTTCTTTGTCTATCCTGTCAAACTCTGCCAATTCCTTTTTGGTGCTTTTTGCCAGCTTTACCGTATCCTGCACATGAAGCAGGGTAACCTTCTTTGCTTTATCCTTTACCAATTTCTCCAGATAAGGAAATGCTTCATCAGAATTCTCAGAAAAATCAGTAGGATACAAAACAGAAGAAAGAAATTCACTGCAAGGAGAATTTACCTTGCATACATTTTCTTCTCCCTCACCTTTTTTGCTTATTTCCAGCTTGATTAGAATAATCGGTTTCAGGGCATGCTGGATCATTTCTGAGGCTACACTACCCAATGAGACTTCATGTGAAAGCGTATGTCCGTGTGAACCAATTATTATGGCTGAATAATTATGATCTTTTGCTATTTTATTAATCTCTCTGTGGGCTGAACCGGAAATAATATCGCTTTTCACTTTGAAGCCCTGCTCTACAAGAATTTTTTCCTGTTCTTTCAGCATATCTTTCAGGTTATCCAGGGATACGGTGTAAGCCATGGAAACCGCTTCCCATGGTTTAATACAATTTACCAGAAACACTTCCTTTGTTCCCAGAGCAGTAAGTCCACAGGCACATCGCACAACTTCCATAGAAGCCCTGGAAAGATCAGTGGCAATTATTACTTTGGAAAACATCATACACCTCCATATTTGGCATTGATTATTAATGCCTATAAAAATTCAAAATAATTGTAGAAATATTTTTAAAACAGTCTACTTTTTTTCTTCAATCCAATTAATAATATCCTGCTTACTGGGAATCTTGCCCGCTACTTTTACTTCTCCATCAATCACTAAAGCAGGGGTCATCATCACACCATATTCGGTAATCTTGTCCAGTTCCTCTACCTTAACAATCTCTGCTTCTATCCCTAATTCCTCAACTGCCTGTTTGGCATTTTGAGTTGTTTTTTTACACTTGGGACATCCCATCCCTAATATTTCAATCTTCATAATTTTTCTCCTTTAGTTTTTATTTAATTTATTGAATAATGTTTCCATAGATCATACCACTTATGCTGGCCATTATTACTACCAGCACAACATAGACAAAAGTCTTTTTTGTTCCTACTACACTTCGAATAACCAACATATTGGGCAGGCTTAATGCCGGTCCGGCCAGAAGCAGAGCTAATGCCGGTCCCTGTCCCATTCCTGAACCAATTAATCCCTGTAATATCGGTATCTCGGTAAGGGTAGCAAAGTACATAAAAGCTCCGACAATAGAGGCAAAGAAATTTGCACTAATAGAATTACCTCCTACCAGAGAAGCAACAAAATGGGAAGGAATTAATCCTTCCTCTCCCGGTCTGCCTAACAAAAGCCCGGCAAAAAAGATACCTAAAAAGAGCAAAGGCAATATCTGCTGGGTAAAACTCCAGGAAGATTCCAGCCAGGGAGTAATTTCCTGTTTTTTAAACCAATAAACCAGGATGTAGATAAGTAACAAAACAAAGGCAATGGCCAGATACCATTTATACTGGAAGATGGTTGACCATAAGCTTTCATCACCTGCCTGAGGTCTTGCCCAATTGGCAAAAACCATAAATCCGATCATAGAGATAAAATAAAGCAGATTCTGCAATCCGGTTCTGGCGTCAGACTCACTTTTACTAACTGCAAACTTTAGTTCTCCATTGGCCTGTCTTTCTTTCTCTTCAGATAGAAAAATGAAATGCATGCATAAACCAATAATGACACTGAATAGTACTGCTCCTGCTGCTCTTGCCAAACCCAGTTGCCAGCCTAATACACGGGCAGTAAGAATGATAGCCAGTATATTGATGGCCGGGCCGGAATAGAGAAAAGCTATAGCTGGTCCCAAGCCTGCACCCTTTTTATAGATACCGGAAAATAAGGGTAATACAGTACAGGAACATACTGTTAATACCGAACCTGAGAGAGAAGCCACAAAATAAGCTAATACTTTATTGGTTTTGGCGCCCAGATATTTTAAAACTGCATTCTGGTCCAGAAACTGATAAATAGCACCGGCAATCAAGAATGCCGGGATTAGACTGAAAATAACGTGTTCTCTGGCATACATATTCAACATAGCCAGGGCTTCAAAAATTGGATTACGGAATCCCAAGCTTTCCAACGGTAAAAAATAGAAAACAAGAAATCCACCCACTATTACTAAAACTTTTAATTGATTTTTCATTTAAATTTGTTTTCCTCTTCCGTTATAAAATATTTATTCATTATTATAGCTATTAAGCTATATTAATATAGTAAATTCCACACCCTTATATCGGGTGGCTTTAAGAAGCCTCTAAAAGAGGCTTGTCTTTTTATTGCAAAGAAAATCACGACAGGTTTTTGCCGCTTTCTCAATATCTTCAACAATTACCGGATCATCATTGAGCCATCCACTTAATAGACCCATCAGTATTCTGGTATGTTCATCCTCTTTACGGTTGATAAAATATTCATGCCACGGCCCATCTTGCCGACTATCAATTAAATCAGCTTCTTTCAGTTTTCTCAAATGTCTGGATACACTGGGCTGACGAATGCCAAGAACATAAGTTAATTCACAGACACACATAGGCTTTTGCTCTAATAGTTTTAAAATTCTTAGCCTGTTTTTATCTGATAGCATACTATAGATTTGTGATAATTTTTCCATTTTAATTAATCCTCTTGACCAGATAGCTTTCTTGCTATATAATAACA
>CAZPII010000093.1:0-6573 GCA_964586485.1 uncultured Atribacterota bacterium
CTATTAATTATGTAACTTATCCCTTGATACTTGCCCCTTGTCGCATTATATCAGCTATTGTAGCCACTTGTTTTGTTTCCCCCAAAGATGACCAGGGAATTCATAAAGCATTAAATCAAGGAACATATATAAGCGGAATTCTAGTAATGATTGCATCATTTTCCTTATCCTTCATATTATTTGGGGATATGACAATATTCTTTGCTACAATTGCAGGGTTAGTTGCCGGAGTGGTTATAGGGTTGACTACCGAATATTATACTTCATACGATTATTCTCCGGTAAAAAATATTGCAGAGGCATCTTTGACCGGCGCGGCTACCACAATTATCCAGGGTTTAGCCGTAGGCATGAAAAGTACAGCTATGCCAATTATAATTATAACTTTAGCTATCTATGTTTCACATTATTTTGCGGGATTATATGGTATTTCTGTTGCGGCGGTAGGGATGTTATCTATTGTCGGAATGACCGTTTCGGTTGATTCATATGGTCCGATAGCGGATAATGCGGGAGGAATTGCCGAAATGGCGGGGCTGAAGCCCGAGGTTCGAGAGATTACTGATTCTTTGGATGCTGCCGGTAATACTACAGCGGCTATTGGAAAAGGATTTGCTATTGGTTCTGCTGCTTTAACCGCACTTGCCTTATTTTCAGCATATAGCAAATCTGTTGATTTAAGTATAATTAGCATTACCAATCCGATGGTTATGATTGGAATATTTATTGGAGGTATATTACCTTTTTTATTTTCCTCTATGACTATCGAGGCAGTCGGTAAAAGTGCATCATTGATGATTGCTGAAGTAAGAAGGCAATTTAAAGAAATTCCCGGTTTAAGAGAGGGCACAGCTAAACCGGAACCTTCAAAGTGTGTTGATATAAGTACAAAAGGCGCATTAAAGGAAATGATTATACCTGGATTGTTAGCTATAATTGTCCCTATTCTTGTGGGTGTTTTTCTCGGCCCCGAAGCTTTAGGTGGACTTTTGCTTGGCTCAGTAGTTGTAGGTGTTTTTCTGGCTATTATGATGGCCAATGCCGGAGGTGCCTGGGATAATGCCAAAAAATATATTGAAAAAGGAAATTATGGTGGGAAAAATTCTCCAGCTCATCAGGCAGGTGTCATCGGAGATACGGTAGGCGATCCTCTTAAAGATACAGCAGGTCCTTCTATGAATATTTTAATTAAAGTGATGTCCATAGTGTCTTTAGTTTTTGTACCATTGTTTTTATAATGAGAGATATAGATGTCCACTGTTTTAAGGAGAGAAGTTCCTTCTGAAAATATTACATGATGGGTATTATTGAAATTATTGAGAAAAAAAAGAATAAGAGAGAATTAACGAAACAGGAGATTAAATCTGTTGTTACGGACTATCTAAACAAACGAATACCGGATTATCAGATGTCGGCACTTCTTATGGCAATATGGTTTAACGGTATGAATGACCAGGAGATCAATGATCTGACCATGATTATGGCAGAATCAGGTAAGATTATTGATCTCAGTTCAATAGCAGGAATAAAAGTGGACAAACATAGCACGGGGGGAGTTGGTGATAAAACCACTCTGGCCTTATTACCTATGGTTGCTGCCTCAGGAGTACCGGTACCCAAAATATCCGGTCGTGGTTTAGGACATACAGGTGGAACTATTGATAAATTGGAATCAATATCCAACTTTCAGACTAATCTCCCGATAGATAAATTTATTAATACTGTGAAGAAGGTAAACTCTTCTATCATCGGAACAAGTATTGACCTTGCACCTGCGGATAAAAAGATATATTCATTACGGGATGTTACCGGAACAATTGATAGTATCCCTCTTATTGCTAGTAGCATTATGAGTAAAAAAATAGCCGGAGGGGCAGATGCCTTTGTCTTAAATGTAACAACCGGTAGCGGTGCCTTTCTAAAGAAATATTCTGATGCCGTTTCTTTAGGAAAAAAGATGGTAAATATTGGAATTGCCAACAAAAAAGAAACCTATGTAATAATATCATCCATGGAACAGCCTCTCGGGTATGCTATTGGAAATTCCCTGGAGGTACAGGAAGCCATTGCCTTATTAAACAATCAGGGACCTGATGATTTTAGGAAGATATGTCTTTTTATTGGTTCATACATGTTGATCGCTGGAGGTGTTGCTAAAAGTCACCTGGAGGGAATTCGGATAATGGAAGATATTATAAAAAGCGGTAGGGCCTTTAGAAAACTTGAAGAGATGGTAAAAAATCAAAATGGAGATACAAAACAAATAGAAAATCCGGATTTACTTCCGAAGGCAAAATATTATAAAGATATATATTCCAATAAAAAAGGTTACATTAAAAAGGTTAATGCACGCATGATTGGTGAGGCTTCTGTACATCTCGGAGCAGGCAGAGAAAAGAAGGATGACAACATTGATTTATCGGTAGGGATAGTTTTAAAAAAGAAAATTGGCTATCCAGTTAAAGAGAAAGAAGTTTTAGCAAAGATTTATTATAATGATGAACAAAAGTTAAAATTAGCCATTGATAAGGTGAAGAATGCCTTTCACATTGTTGAGAGAAAACCGAAAGAGGATCCCTTGGTATTAGCCGTCATTGACAGAGATGGTCTAAAAGAGTTATGAAAGTAATTATTGGTCATACCAGTGCAGATTTTGATTGCCTTGCTTCTATGATTGCCGCAAAAAAAATATATCCGGATGCTTATGTAGTTTTTCCGGGCGCTATTGAAGAAAATGTTCGCAAGTTTCTTTCTTTGTATGGCAATGCTTTAAGCATATCATCTTTAAAAGAAATAGATATGTTAAAGATCTCAGAATTAATTATTGTTGATACCAGACAAAGGGATAGAATAGGCCAATTTAAATCTTTATTAAACAAGCATAATTTAAAAATCAATGTTTACGATCATCACCCGGACACAGAAAATGATATTATTGCTGATACCAGTATAGTAAAACCGGTTGGAGCAACTACCACTATTTTATTAAAAATCATTATAAAAAAGAAAAAAGAGATCAATTCTCTAGAATCTACCTTATTTGCCCTGGGAATATATGAAGATACGGGTTCACTTACTTTTTCTACTACTACCAAAGAGGATATTGAAGTTTTAACTCATCTTTTTTCTATAGGTGTTAATTTAAGAGCGGTAAATAAATTTACCAATATAGGACTAAATACACCACAGAAAAAATTATTAAATAAACTTATATCATCTTCACAGGAATTTTACTTCAAGGGTGTAAGTGTGGTCTTTGCAAAAAGCAGGGCAGAAGTATATATTGAGGGATTAGCCCTTGTAACACATAAATTAATAGAAGTAGTTAACAGTGATATTATTTTTGTTTTAGTAATGATGAAAAACAGAATATATGTTGTTGGTAGAAGCAGCCGAAGTTCAGTCAATGTAGGTGAGATTCTGAAAGAAATTGGTGGGGGAGGGCATTCTCAGGCAGCTTCAGCGGTAGTTCGCAGAAGCTCTTTGCTGGAAGCAGAAAATAAGATTAAAAAAATATTAGACAAACATATTGAGTCAGAAACCCTGGCAAAGCATATTATGACTAGTCCTGTTAAGTCACTTAATGTTGATACTACTATTGAAGAGGCTTCAAAGATTATGTTGCGTTATGGCCACAATGGTTTTCCGGTGATTGATAATGGGAAATTGGTCGGTATTATTACCCGACAGGAAATATATAAAGCCAAACATCATCGTTATGAGAAAGAAACTGTTGATGTTTATATGTCTGAGAATATTATTAGCGCTAATAAAAATACTCCGATATTAGAAATACAGGAATTGATGATAAAATATGATGTTGGAAGAGTATTGGTTTTAAGTGAAAGGGGGAAATTAGAGGGGATTATTACCAGAACTGATTTAATTAGAAGTCTATACGGAGAAAAGGAAGTTAACAAAGAATCATATTCCTTATTTGAGAGAAGAACCGGTTACTATAATTTAAGCAAAGAAAAAATAAAAAGTTTAATGAATGAGTACTTCCCCAAAAATATTCTGGAGGCTTTATATGATATCGGACGAATTGGAGATGAGCTTGGTTATTCCGTGTTCATGGTTGGAGGTATCGTAAGAGACCTCTTCCTGAGGATTCCTAACTTGGACCTTGACATTGTCATTGAAGAAGATGCAATTCGATTTGCCCACCAGTTCTGCCGCAAAGTAAAGGGAAAAATTAGATCTCACCAAAAATTCAAGACAGCAGTAGTAACATTGCCTAATGGTTTGAAGATAGATTTTGCTTCAGCTAGAAGAGAATTTTATGAATATCCCGCTGCTTTACCCGAAGTCGAATTTGCTTCTATTAAAAAAGATTTATACCGAAGGGATTTTACCATTAATGCCATGGCAATACAGTTAAACCAGGAGAATTTTGGCCAGTTGCTTGATTTTTTTGGAGGCAAAAGAGATTTAGAATTAAAGAAAATAAGAATTTTATATAGTTTAAGTTTTACAGAGGACCCGGCTCGAATTATTAGGGCTATTCGATTTGAACAAAGATATGATTTTATGATTGAGCAATCAACGGAAAAATTTCTCAGAAAGGCTGTTAATGAAGGATTGGTATCTCGAATTAGAAAAAAGAGACTTAGTGAGGAATTTTTAATTTTACTGCAGGAAAAAAATCCTATAAAAGTATTAAAACGTATGGATCAATCAGGTGTTCTCTCTGGAATTTTGCCTAATTTAAATTTAAATCCAGGCCTAATTAAGAAATTCAATCAAATTGAAACATTATTAGAAATGTGGCATGAAAAATTTTCCGATGAAAATATCAACAAAAGTATTTTATATTTATATTATTTAATACAGATGGTAAATATAGAAATCAAACATATTATAAAAAAAATTGAACTAAGTGAAAGAGCCATCACTATGCTTAAAATCATAATTCATGAAAAAGATAGGATACTTTCTTTGTTAGAGAAAGATGGACTTGAACCAAGCAATATCTATTATTATCTTAATGATAAACCCAATGAGCTTTTATTTGTTATTTTAATTGAAAGCGGAAAAGATAATCGTATCGCCAACCGTATTTATAATTATTTAAATGTATATAAAAAGGCTTCAATCTTTATTTCCGGATATGATTTAACAGAAATGGGTATGAAGCCTAGTCCGATTTATGCTAAAATACTGAAGTTAGTGTTCTATCTCCAACTAAACGGTATATTAAAAAATAGAGATGATGAAATATCTTTTGTGAAAGAATTAATTAGAAAAAGGATTATATAAATATATGATAGATAACATTTTTGAGATAATTTGGAGTATCCCTGCAGTTTTAATTGCAATTACTGTTCACGAATATGCACATGGATTTGCTGCATATTACTATGGTGATCCCACGGCCAAGCTAGCCGGAAGATTAACGCTCAACCCAATAGCTCATCTCGATCCCATAGGAACGTTAATGCTGATTATTTTTCGTATTGGCTGGGCAAAACCTGTTCCTATAAATTATGGAAATCTGAGAAATCCTAAGAAAGATATGATTAGAGTATCGTTTGCAGGTCCTCTTTCAAATATTATAGTTAGTTTCCTATTTGCCGTATTATTAAGATTAAATAATTTTATTTTTCAAAATTTGCTGTACAATACTATTAATAATTTTCCCGATCTTCTGTTAACATTTATTCGGGGATGGTTTATTTTTTTACATACCGGGATATTGATTAATTTGATTTTAGCAATTTTTAATTTAATTCCCATTCCACCCTTGGATGGCCACCATATCTTATTAGGAGTATTGCCGCCGGAATGGGCTCAACAATATGCAAAGCTTAATCATACTCATGGTATGATTATACTGTTGTTGTTGATATGGACTGGCTTTATAGGTAAGGTAATATTCCCGGTTGCTTATTACTTTTTTCGACTATTTATATAAAAAAATTGTAGAATGAAACTGAGTTTTATTAAAATAGAATATGAGGATAAATAAAGGAGGCAATGCTGTACATGAAAGGTGTTATCTTTAGCGGTATGAGACCAACTGGCAAATTGCATATCGGTAATTATTTCGGTGCATTAACCAATTGGGTAAATTTACAAAAAGAGTATAAATGTTATTATGGTGTGGTTGATTGGCATGCACTTACAACCGGATATGAAGATACATCATTAATGAAAGAAAATATAATTGAAATGGTCATAGATTGGCTAAGTGCTGGTATTGACCCGGATAGAAGTACATTATTAATTCAGTCTCATGTTCCGGAACATGCAGAATTACATCTTCTATTATCAATGATTACACCACTTGCATGGTTAGAGAGGAATCCGGTATTAAAAGAACAGGTTCGGGACTTGGATCTTAAAGAAAATATGGGTTATGGATTACTTGGATATCCTGTTTTGATGGCAGCTGATATATTGATCTATAAATCATCCACTGTTCCGGTTGGAGATGATCAATCACCTCATGTTGAATTGGCCAGGGAAATTGGTAGGCGTTTTAACCATCTTTATAAAAAGGTATTCCCAATTCCCGAGCTTAAACTTTCTCATACTCCCAGAATACCGGGTATTGATGGAAGAAAAATGAGT
>CAZPII010000094.1:0-6545 GCA_964586485.1 uncultured Atribacterota bacterium
GGGGGTGGTGGTTGGGGGTCTGCGGGAGAGTGGTTTGTGTTCAAGCCTGCTGTTATTAGCTTATTAAAAGATGATGAGAGCTTATTAAAAGATGATGAGTTTATTCAGGATTCAAAGTATGTTTATTTTTCTGTTAATAAGTTTAGTGCGTGGAGGGGTTGGGTGAGTGTTGGGAATGGCACTCTTAATTTATTTTCAGACGGTATTTTTAATAGAACACATACTGATTTTAATACAGTTAAAAGTTATGGTTCAGTAGGCTTCTGGCAACTAAACGATGATACACAACAGACAACAGCAGAAGATGACAGCCAGTTTAACAATAGCGGGACTTTTTCGACGGCAACTCAGTCTACTCCTAAATTTACTTCAGGCAAGGTTGGTAATGCCTCTGAATTTGACGGTGTTGATGATTATGTAAGTGTTGGTGATGATGAAAGTTTGAATGTTAGTGGAAATTTAACAATATCTGTATGGCTTAATTCAAGAGAGTGGCAAGATTCCGATCCAATATTTCTAAGTAAAGGATACAAAAATGAGTTTGATTTAAGAAATTTTAATGGGGATAGTTGGAGATTTTATTGTGGTGATGGGTCAGACTTTGATGTTACGGCTGTTAATTTTGATGTTACAGTAAATACTTGGGTTCATGTTGTCTGGGTAAGAGATGTTTCAAATAAAAATTTATCACTTTATATTGATGGCGACCATAAAGGTTCGGGAACATATAGTTTAAATGTAACTTCTAGCTCAAACGAGGTTCATATAGGGAAAAGGCTTACGGGTAGTGGAACTTTCAACGGCACCATAGACCAAGTCCACATCTGGAATAGAAGTTTAAGCAGTAGTGAGATTTCAAATTTATATGAGCAAGAAAATTCAAGTATAGATGTTGTGGCTGAGAATTATAGTTATGGTGAAGGTTTGGTTGGAAGCTGGAATTTAGACGGTAATAAACAATCAAGATATGTTTATGGGCAGGTTAACAAGAGTTTGAGATTTGACGGTAGTGATGATGAAATAACAATTTCCTCTTCAGACTTAAATTTTAATGGAGACAAACCTTTTTCTGTTGTTGTATGGGCTTCAATTCTTTCTTCTGGTGGGAGACAGGCGGCGGTTGGTCGTCCTGGAAGGAATTTGGACTTAGGAAGCTATTATGGTAGCTGGTCTTTTGGTCTATGGAATAGTACTCATGATAGGGTTAGAATAACTGGAAATTCAGTAACAGTAAATCGTTGGGTTCATTTGGTGGGAATTTATAATGAAAGCGATGATTTAATTTTTTATAAAGATGGTAGTGAAGTTGGCACTTTAATGGATATCGGAGGAATCCTGGATTATAATAATGATTGGGGTATTGGTTGGACTACTAAAGGAAGTTATCCTTACTATTTCAACGGCACAATAGACGACGTAGCAATATACAATCGTTCATTAACAGCAACAGAAATTTCAAATTTATATGACAGAGGTTTAGAAGGTAAGGATAATAATATAACTAATGAAAGAGTAGGTTACTGGAAATTAGATGATGATGCTACTGACAGTTCAGGTAATAATAATGATGGAACATTAAATGGTTACTCAGGTTGGAATGACACAACTTCAGCTATTAATACGGTATGGGATTACTCTAAATTTAGTAATGATGGTAGTTTGAATAATTATGGAGCACAACAAGTAACAGGAGTTTTTGGCAATGCTTATGATTTTGATGGTATTGATGATACAGCAAATTTAACATTAAGTAAGACAATAAAGGCAGTAGAGTTATGGAAGAAGAATGAAACTGATAGTGAGTGGATTCATATAGTTAATAATTCTGGAACCTGTTATAAAGATGGTTTATCAGCTGCATGTTCTTCAGTAGAAATTCCTGTTTATGTTAGTGGAAGCAGTGTTAGTATTGGGAAGGCAGCTGGAAGTTATTTTGACGGTTCAGTTGACCATGTTTCAGTATATGATTATGCTTTAAGTAATGATACAATATGGCAGCATTATTTAGCCGGCAATAACAGTTTAGCTGGTAATTCATTTACAAAACCCTATCCTTATTTTGCAGATAATAATTCAGATTCAGAATATTATTCAGACATTTTCAAGATGAATTATACAGCTGAATTTTCTCAAATCAACTATACATATTTAGAAACTTTTGATAATTCATTAGTTTTATACATGCCTTTTGAAAACAGTACAGAAGATTTATCAAGATTTGGGAATGATGGCTCTGATTCAGGAGATGTTAATTATACTGATGGTAAAGTTGGTTTAGGTAGGGATTTTGACGGTGATGATGATTATGTGAATATGGGTAAAAATACATTTTCGACAGCTTTGTCTAATAATGGAATAACTATCTCCACTTGGATTAAGACAACGCAGAGTTCTGAAGGATGGATTGTAGATTTTGAAGGTGGCTGGACCTTAGGTGTGAATGATAATGAAAATGGCAAAGTTGATTTCAAAATAGACGGGAAAAGCCCATCCCATTCATCAACAACCCCCATTAATGATAGTGAATGGCATTATATTGTTGCTACTGCGAATGGTTCAGGTTACTCTACAATATATGTGGATGGAGTTAATGAAACTTCTTTTACAGAAAGCTATTATGATATAGATAGTTTGGATAGAATACAGAGCATTGGAGCTAGAGGTTATTCTTTTGGATATAGATTCAACGGCTCAATAGACGAAGTAATGATTTTTAACAGAAGTTTGAATTCAACAGAAATTTCAAATTTATACAACAGGACGAAAAAAGCATTTATGCATTCTTCAACTTTAAATCAAGATAATGGGGTTAATTTGACAATATCAGCGAGAACAAAAGATTATAGTTTTAATGATACTGGTCTTGTTTTATGGGCAGAACTGGATAAAGACAGTAATGCAAGGTTAAATGGAAATATAACTGATTTGTCAGGGCAGGATAATGAAGGCACAATGAATAATTTTGACGGTAGTTACAGTAGTAATTTTGTTAATGGTAAAGTTGATGAAGGTCTGGATTTTGATGGTGTGGATGATTATGTTGATGTAGGAAACAGTGATGAATTAGATGATATGAGTTCTTTTTCAGTATCTATATGGATGTATGCTACTGCAAAAGATTCTATGGCGATTAATAAATATGGTAGTGGTAGTGGGGATTATCAGATATGGGTTAATACAGATGGAAATGTGAGATATTGGTCTGGGGATGATGTGCTGACAGGAACGACTGATGTGTTGAACAGATGGCATCACGCAGTAATGGTGTTCGATGGAACTAATACAACCGGGTATTTAGACGGTTCGGTTGAAGCAGGTCCTACTGAAACAGGCAGGTCATTGGCTAATGGAGAGCCGTGGCTAATTGGAACAGACTCAGATTCTTCAGGAGCAGGTAGTTTGGGTAATTATTTCAACGGCACCATAGATGAAGTAAGGGTTTGGAACAGAAGTTTATCAGAAAGTGAGATAAGTGATTTATATGCAAGTGGCTGCCCAAGTTGTGATGTTAACAAAAACTGGACAAGTTGGAATAAAGCTACTAACATAAACGACAGCAATTTAGAAACTACTGGAACAGTAAGTACAGGAGAAGGCAAGTTATTACAGTTAAAATCAACTTTTACTGGTGATGAGAAGAAATCAGCTTTCTTGAAATCATTAAACATATATCAGGCAGAGAATGTTTCTGCCACTTTTGACACTCAGGCAGGTTATCAAGATTTTGACGAGCCAACACCTGCAAATAACAGTATAGTGAATAAGGTAAATGTAAATGTTTCTGCGAGTGACCAGAATAATGTTTCTTTATTTATAGACTGGAATAACAGTCTGGTGGGGTGGTGGACTTTTGACAGTTTAAATGCATCAGACGACCCAGTTGACATGTCAGGTTATGGCAACAATGGCACAGCTAAAAATGGGGCAACTCAAACCCTTGAAGGGAAGATGGGGCGGGGTTTTGATTTTGACGGTGATGATGATTATGTTGAGGTGGGTGATGATGCAAGTTTGGATTTTGGAAATGGAAGTTTTGCAGTTTCGCTGTGGATAAGATGGGACAGTGGAAGCACTCATTTTGTAACAAAATACAATTATGACGGTAAGAACGAAGCTGACTGGAAATTTAGATGGAATCAATTTAGGATACGTGATTCGGAACTCAATGGAAGCAATGTTGACTTAGGGCTGACAGAAGGAGACGGGCAATGGCACCATGTTATTGCTGTAAGAGATGGAGATACATTATATTCTTATGTAGACGGTTCTCAATACGATTCTGCAGATGCAAGTGCTGTTGATTCTGTTGATAGTGATAATCCTGTTTTGTTTGGTAGACGGAGATTAACTACAACACCCGAATACTTCAACGGCACAATAGATGACGTAATGATTTTTAACAGGGCTTTATCAAGTGAAGAAATTAAAGCTTTATACGCAAATTCAACATCAAAGCATTTGAATATTAATTTTACTTCTTATTTAGCAGATAATCAAAAGCATAATTTTAAAGCTTATAGCCAGGACACAACTGGAAATGTAGATGTAACTGAAACCAGATATATAACAGCTGATTTATTAAAGCCCTCAGTTGAATTTAAATCACCAACTCCTGATAATAATTCGGTTAAGAAAGATGTTACTGTTAATGTTTCTGCAAGTGACAGCAATAATATTAGCAGTTTTATTGACTGGAATAACAGCTTGGTGGGGTGGTGGAGGTTTGATGATAGAAATGCATCAGGAGATCCAATTGATAGTTCAAGTTATTGTTATGATAATGAAACTGAAATTTTAACTGAAAAAGGATGGATATATTTTAAAGATGCGAATTATAATGATGAATTTTTAACTTTAAATCCTGATACTGGCAAGAAAGAGTGGGAAAAAGCTTCAGAAATAATGAATTTTAACCATGACAGTTTTATGTTTAATATAGAGACAGAAAAAGGCAGTTTAATGGTGAGTCCTGAGCATAAGGTTTATTCCTTTCTAATGATATCAAATTCATCTTCTTTTAGAATAAATAACTTGCCTTTGAATTTAGATACCTTTTCAATTAAAGAGGAGAATGATTTAATTAATTGGGAAGAGTTGTCTTGTGGAATTCTTAATAATATTACCGAAAATACTTTGTCTTCGGGTGTTTGGTCCGGGTCTGCAAAATCAGAGTCATTGGTTACCAATATTCTGTCTTCTGATTTAGACAAAGAAGCCACCTTACCATTTTTAACTCCTTTTGAAGGCAACTTAACATCAAACCCTTCTGACTCTAGGTATTTGAAGAGTTTAATGTGTACATTCTCATCTAGCAAGAATTTAGGCTTGTGGGATGATGGCATTGTCTTTACCTCTGGTCAGTCTGGTAGCATATTGCAGAGCTGCTTTAACATGTTGTTTAGTCAAAGAAGGAAAGGCTTCAAGAATATCTTTAATACTAGCTCCTCGCTCCAGCATTTCCAGGACCTGCCATACCATAACTCTAGTGCCTTTAAAAGTAGGCTTTCCGTGACAAATTTCACTATCAACAACAATGTATTGATTAATCTCTATTCTCATTGTATTGCTAATAATGACAGGGAGATATTTAAATCTATTGGAAACATCTCTAACTTTAAATTACAATCAGTAAAATCAGTATATGAACAATTTAAAGAAGGCAAGGAAGTTTATTTCTTGGATGAAAATAACAAGCCAGTTAAAGTAAAATCAATTACTAAACAATCGTATCGGGGTAAGATTTATGATGTTGATGTTCCTAATGATATTGTTTTAGTTAGAAGAAAAAAGGAAGTCTGTGAGCAAGATGAATTATTAAAGAGTTTGAAACAAATTCCAGTTGAGTTAACAAATAATGAATTAACTGCTGACGACTTGATAAATAATAAGAAAAATTTAGAGTTAAAATATAGTAATATTTTAGAAATTATTAGCAAACTAAATAACAAGTATGGTTCAGGATGGTGGTTAGAGGAAGATAAGATATGTAGGAAAGAGTATGGTTCTGCATTTTGGTCAGGAAATTCCAATAACGGGACTGCTAAGAATGGAGCCAGCTATACTTCGGCGGGGAAGTTTGGCGGTGGTTTTGATTTTGATGGGGTGAATGATTATGTTGATGTTGGTGATGAAGTTATGAATTTTACAGGAAGCAATAACTTTACAGCAATAGTCTGGATTAAAACATCTTTTGATGGCAGTGACAATTATATTATTGGGACAAACCTAGATAAAGGATGGTATATGAGGATAGACGATTCTTATGGAGGAAACGATTATTTGTTAGTTAAAATAGATGACGGAACTGATGATGCTTACGATGAAGGAACTACTGTTTTAAAT
Organism: uncultured Atribacterota bacterium; assembly: GCA_964586485.1. GTDB lineage: Bacteria > Atribacterota > Phoenicimicrobiia > Phoenicimicrobiales > Stramentimicrobiaceae > CAYWJZ01. The sequence continues at coordinate 6,343 of CAZPII010000094.1, forward strand.
GATGGTAATTGGCATCAAGTTGCTATCAAGATTAATGGGACTAATTTATTTGGGTATGTTGATGGGAATAAAGAAATTAATGTAAGTTATAGTAATGTTGATGATTTAGTTAATAGTTTAGATATTGGTGTGATATCTCCTCGTAATAATTTTTTCAACGGAACAATAGACGATGTAATGATTTTCAATCGTGCATTAAGCCA
>CAZPII010000095.1:0-2676 GCA_964586485.1 uncultured Atribacterota bacterium
CCCAGTAATTTTTTATTTTTATCAACTACCGCAATTGGATACTTACTTTCAACTGCCTTTGGGATAAGATCCTGTACATATGATTCCTGATCTGTAGTAAAATAATCCTGTCTTAATATATCCGGTAACTTTTTTTTCTTTTTAACTGCTTCGACAGCATCATCAATGGTAACAATTCCTTCTAACTTTCTTTTGTCATCCACCACAAAAACACTCGATATTCCATTTGACTCCATCTCTTTAATAGCAACCTTGAGACCATGGGTTAGTGTTACCAGGGCACCTGGTTTGAACATAATATGTTTTGCCTGTAGCACTCTGGAACGGTCGATATCGCGAACAAAATCCTCTATGTAAGCATTGGAAGGATTATTTAAGATATCTTCAGGAACACCTATCTGTACAATCTCGGCATCTTTCATAACAGCTACCCTATCGCCAAGTTTAAAAGCTTCATTAACATCATGGGTAATAAAAACGATGGTTTTTTTTAATTTTGATTGAATATCCAATAATTCCAGCTGCATATCTCTTCTTATTAAAGGATCTAATGCGCTGAAGGGCTCGTCCATTAGCAGAATATCGGGATTAGTGGCCAGAGCTCTGGCTAAGCCTACACGTTGTTGCATTCCACCGCTTAACTCGGCAATATATTTGTCTTCCCATCCGGCCAAACCTACTCCTTCAATTGTTTCTCGGGCAATTTTTCTTCTTTCTTCCAGTGCCATACCTTTGACTTCCAAACCGTATTCCACATTACCAAGAACAGTACGATGATTCATTAATCCAAAATTCTGAAAAACCATAGTTGCTTTTTTTTGCCTGAACTCTCGCAATTGATGACGGTCATATTTGACAATATCATCACCATCTACATAGATTGCTCCTGAGGTTGGTTCATTTAACATATTTAAACAGCGTATAAGGGTTGATTTTCCACTGCCGGAAAGACCCATAATGACAAACAATTCTCCTTCGTTTACCGAAAATGAGGCGTTTTTGACACCAACAGTGTGACCTGTTTCCTTAAATATCTTATCTTTTGATTGTTTTTTCTTTAATCTTTTAAGTATTTCTTTGGGCCTTTTTCCAAAGATTTTTGTCAGATTCTCCACTTTAATTTTTTCACTCATGCAAGACTCCTTTAGATTCTGCTTTTAAATTTTCAAATAGACCTCATAATTAAAATATAGAGATACTAAAAAATCATTCATTCTTTAATGACTTAATTAACCTCTTTCTGCTAGCTTTTATTTTGGGTATTTATATTTATTGGCAATCCCCTGAGTTATCCGGTCAATAGTTATAGCCAAAATAACAATACTAATTCCGGCTTCAAAACCCAATCCAATATCTATCCGATTAATCGCCTGTAAAACATTCAATCCCAGCCCTCTTGCACCTATCATTGATGAGATAACCACCATGGCCATAGCCATCATGGTTGTCTGGTTAATTCCCATCATAATGGTAGGAAAAGCCTGAGGTAATTCTATTTTGGTCAGTATTTGCCAGGTTGTGGAACCAAAGGCATGTCCTGCCTCCACCATCTCTTTGGAAACACCGTTTATAGCCAGGGTAGTCAATCGAATTGCCGGAGGAGTAGAATAAATGACTGTAGCGAAAACAGCTGGCACGCTTCCCAGGCCAAAAAGCATAATTGCCGGTATTAAATATACAAAACTGGGCATGGTCTGCATGCCATCTAGAATAGGCCTGACTATATTCTCCATTCGTTCATTATACGCGACTATAATCCCCAATGGCACAGCAATGATACAGGCAATAACCACTGAAACCAACACCACCGATAATGTTAACATCATTTCATCCCATAATCCCATAATTCCAATTGTGAAAATTAGGATGGAAAATATTAATCCCGATTTCCAGTTTTTAATCTTCCAGCCTAATATAAATATAAATATAAGAACAATCGGCCAGGGAATCCAGAGAAATATATCTCTGGTTTGCAGTAAGAACCATAAAATTCCACTTTTGATAGCATCAAAGAAAGGCGAATAATTATGAACTAGCCATCTGACAAAATTACCAACATTTTGGCCTAAATTGAGTTGCCATGTTTCGGGAAAATCAAAAAACATTTTTATCATATCAAAACAATATTGCCTGCACTGATTAATCAAAACAGGCAAATTCCTTTCTGTATTTTTTTATACCAAGGATTAACCTTATATAAAACAATAATTTAGTATAGGTTGTTTGAATTTTAGTTCAAACAACCTATACTAAATTATCCTAAATTAAATCTCGATAAAATTAGAGGGAATTTTTCACTTTCTGGGCAACCTCTTCGGAAACCCACTGAGTCCAGACCTCTTCATGGTTTTCTAAAAACCAGACTGCCGCTGCACGTTCATCTGTTTCATTATCCATCATAAATGCCAGGGCTTCACTGATCAGCTGACTACTGGTACTGTATTTGCTTAAGAATTCAGCTAATTCCGGGTATTTTCCGGGAAAGCTGGCATTTGCTGCTATGGTAATTGGCATAGATTCAAATTCACAGGCAAATCCATTGTTCCACAATTCTTCACTGTATGGTTCGTCTTCTAAGAGGGTCATATCCAGCATACCCATGATCCAGGTCGGTTCCCAGTAATACGCCACAATCGGTTCACCTCTTTCGTAAGAAGAAACAATAGCTGCACCTAA
>CAZPII010000095.1:2776-6518 GCA_964586485.1 uncultured Atribacterota bacterium
TCATCAAAATTAACCCCTAATTCTACTACTTCACCGGCTTCAAGTGCTTCGTTATAGGGATCCTTCTGATTGGCGGTCCAGATTTCCATTGATACATCAATATCACCGCTTCTTACACCCATAAATGTTACTGGTGTTGAACCGGAAACCATTTCCATAGTATAGCCGCCATAACCTTCTTCCATAATAATCCCGGCGACATGATTGTGAAAACGGATACTATCCCAGCCGGCATCAGCAAAGAGAACAGTTTCCTGAGCAATTGTGTTAACATTTACATTTAACAGTACAAACGTAATAACCAAAAAGGTTATTAATGAATTTATAATTTTTTTCTTCAAAGTAAAATCACCTTTCTTGTTTTATTTAATCTATATTTTTTCTATCTTTCTTATTTACCTTTTTAATGTCTGCTGTGAAAATTACAGAGAACTTTTCACTTTCTGAGCAATATCTTCCGGTACCCACTGAGTCCAGACATCTTCTCTGTTCTTTAAAAACCAGACTGCTGCTGCACGTTCGTCAGTATCATTTTCCCTCATATAAGCCAAGGCTTCATTGGTTAACTGCTCACTGGTACGATATTTGCTCAGAAATTCTGCCAGTTCCGGAGCTCTTTCCGGGAAATTGGAATTTGCTGCAATACCAATTTCCATGGATTCAAACTCACAGGCATATCCATTGTTCCACAGTTCTTCACTGTACGGTGCTTCTTCCAGTAAAGTCATATCAAGCATACCCATAATCCAGTTCGGTTCCCAGTTATATGCTATAATGGGTTCTCCTCTTTCATATGCTGATGCAATTGCTGCGCTCAAAGCAGTATCTGAACCTGGACTAAAATAATTGTAATATTCATCAAGACCATAAGTTTCAACCTTGGTTCTCATGATTTCATCTACTGCCCATCCTGGAGGCGAACCATAAATTCTGCCTTTGGATGAATCCTCTTCATCCTCGAAAAGCTGCCAGTAATCTGGAAGATCTGTAACATTTTTCAATCCGGGAGCTATGGGCTCAATGCCTCGTTCTGCATCACCTTCTATGACATAGGTGGGCACATAAAGACCCTGGGTATTACCATCAAAATTAACACCCAATTCTACTACATCTCCTGATTCAAGTGCTTCATTGTAAATTTCAGCAATATTACTGGTCCACATTTCCATTTCTACATCAATATCACCCTGTCTTAAACCTAACAATGTTACTGGTGTTGAACCGGAAACCATTTCCATGTTGTAACCATAACCTTTTTCCATTATAATCCCGGCTACATAACTGTGGAAACGGATACTTTCCCATCCTGCATCAGCAAAAACTACTGTTTGCTGGGCAACTGCATTTACACCAAGACTTAACACCAAAAATGTAATAACCAAAAAGGTTATTAATGAATTTAGTATTTTTTTCTTCAAAATGAAATCACCTTCCTTTTTTTTATTTAATCTATATTTTATTTGTTTTTCTAACTTAATTTTTTTATTAATCTATAATAATCACAAGTAAGCATATTTAACTGTAATTATCTAATATAAAATTAGATAGAATTTTTTACTTTCTGAGCAACCTCTTCGGGAATCCATTTGGTCCAGATGTCCTCTTTGTTTTCTAAAAACCAGACTGCTGCTGCACGTTCATCTGTTTCATTTTCCATCATATAAGCCAGGGCTTCACTGGTTAGCTGACTGCTGGTCCTGTAGTTGCTTAAGAATTCAGCTAATTCCGGAGCCCTTTCCAAAAACTCTGAATTTGCGGCAATGGTAACTGGCATCGATTCAAATTCGCAGGCATATCCATTGTTCCACAATTCTTCGCTATATGGTTCGTCTTCTAACAGAGTCACATCCAGCATACCCATGATCCAGTTTGGTTCCCAGGTATAAGACACAATCGGTTCACCTTTTTCATAAGAAGAAACAATGGCAGCGTTTAGAGCCGTAGTAGAACCGGGGCTAAAGTAATTATAGGTTTTATCAAGACCGTAGGTTTCCACTTTGGTTCTCATTATTTCATCAGTTTTCCATCCCGGTATACCACCATATAGTCTTCCTTTGGAAGGATCTTCTTCGTCTTTAAAGACCTGCCAGTAATCAGCCAGGTCTTTCACAGTTCTCAATCCGGGTGCCATAGGCTCTATTCCTCTTTCTGCATCCCCTTCCAGTACATAGGTTGGGACATAAAATCCCTGGGCATTATCATCATAATTAACGCCTAATTCCATTATGTCCCCGGAATCAAGAGCCTCATTATAAATATCAGCAATATTGGCGGTCCACATCTCCATTTGCACATCAATATCACCCCTTCTCAAACCCACTAACAATACAGAACTTGATGCTGCAGTTATCTCATAAGAAGAATATCCGTAGCCTTCCTCCATAATAATCCCGGCTACATGGCTGTGGAAACGGATACTTTCCCATCCTGCATCAGCAAATGTGATAGTTTCCTGACATATGGTATTCATATTTACACTTAACAATACAAACATGGTAACCAAAAGGGTTATCAATGAATTTAGTATTTTTTTCTTCAAAATAAAATTACCTTCCTTGTTTTATTTAATTTTTAATATTAACAAACCGTATAAATATCAAAAATCATAAAACTTTAAAACTTTTGTTTAATATTTTATTTGTTTACAAATCTTTAGAGTCATAACCATTTAAGAAGGACACTACTGTCTTTTTTTATAACAAAGTTGATTAATCAATGAAGTTCTAGGTTTGTTGATTTAGAGAATACTATATGCAATTAATAAATCTTATTTCTAATATTTCACTTTTTTGCATATAATATTGATATTTATAGTACAATAATTATATCGAATATTCCTGAAATGTCAAATTTTGTAGACTTATAAATTCTGTAGAAAATAACATTCCTCTTGTTTTTATGCTTCTAAAGTAATTATAATTAGTTAGTATTCTATGAATACAAAAGAAGAATTCTGAGGATAAACCTGGACATCCTGATCCAAATAGGTCAATGAATTATTAATATATTGATAAATCTCATCAAGGGTAATCTGTCTATCCAGATTGCTATCAGCTGGAGTCGGAAAACTATAATCATTGTAACCACAACCCTCGCAAAGAGAAGCAGAGAAATAAGCAAAAGGGTTTCCGTCAACAGGATGGTTGAGTGTTTCCCAACAGACTTGATCTCCCGCTGCAGAGGTAATCACCTTAAAACCATCTGAAGCTAAATCACTTTTTTTTGAAAGATTATCATATAGACTAAAAGATTCCAATATATTTTCATTAATTTGCTTAAGGTTTTTAGATTTACTAATTTCACGACTAGAGAATTCCTTACCTATAAAACCACCTGAATAGCAGGAATCAATTATTACAACTTTTATACCTGGAATATCTCCTAACACAGAAGCCAACTCATCAACATTGATATCCTTAGAAGCATCGACTGCTAGAGCATCATGTGGCAGGATGGTAGAAGTATTGCCATCACTCCAACCATGCCCCGAAAAGTAAAAATAAGAAACATCACTATCATCAGCATCTGAAAAAGTTGAACCAATTAACTGCAAAATATTTGATCGTGTTGCCTGTTCTCCAATCAAGCTATTCATCACATTGAAAGTAGTTTTGTCATCACCATAATGTGCATTTTCAAAAACCTGTCTCATTCTATCTACATCATATGGGGGTGCTTTCAGGTTTATTATCCCGGGATCTTTATATTCATCAACCCCTATAAACAAAGCTCGATATTCTGT
>CAZPII010000096.1:0-6090 GCA_964586485.1 uncultured Atribacterota bacterium
CATAAACATAAGACTAATTCCATTATTTTGTGAAATTGTGAAGCCTGACCCCGATGGTTCGATGGTTTTTAGCGTATGCTTTCATAATCAATGGGAGAATCTATTTTTGATAAAACAATTTGCCATAATTGGTTTTGACGTGCCCTGAAAGACCCGGCGCAGGTTAAGAGATAATAATTCCACATTCTTCTAAATCGTTCATCATATCGATTTCTAATCTTATCCCAATTTTTATTAAAGTTATGATACCAGGACATTAATGTTTTATCATAATGGGTACCAAAATTATGCCAATCCTCCAATTTAAATAAACTTTCAAAATTTCTGGTAATCTGGCTTGCTGCCGGAAGTATGCCTCTGGGGAAGATATATTTATTGAGCCAGGGATTGACAGATCTAGCCGGTCTTTTTCCCCCAATAGTATGTAAAAGAAACAGGCCATTATCTTTTAAGCAATGGTTAACCACTTTAAAAAATTCTTGGTAATTCTTATAGCCTACATGTTCAAACATGCCCACAGAAACAATAGAATCATACTTTTCTGCCAGATCTCTATAATCCTGGTAACGTATTTCAACATCCAAACCCTTACAAATTTCTCTGGCTAATTTTACCTGTTTTTCGGAGACTGTAATACCGATTACTTTTGCCTGAAATTTTTCTGCTATATATTTGGCCAGACTTCCCCAGCCGCAACCGATATCCAAAACGGTCATCCCGGGTTTTATTTTCAATTTTTTACAGATTAAAGCTAATTTATTTTCCTGGGCTTCATCCAGATTTCTGGCATTTTTCCAATAAGCACAACTATAATTTATTCTTTTATCTAACATCAACTGAAATAGTTTATTGCCGGTATCATAATGACGTTTTCCGATTTCATAAGCCTTGGATTTTCTTTGTTGATTAATAAGCTTTGCTTTTAAGACATCCCAGCCCAGCTGTTTTGGGAGTATCTTTTTCAAATCCCATTTTGCGCTTAAAATATGATCAGTAAGTTGATCTAAGGCAGAACAATCCCACCAGCCGTCCATATAAGCTTCTCCTACAGCAAGCATACCACCTGCCAGAATTCTCTCATAAAGTTGCTCATTATTGACTTTGATATCCCAGGGTCTAGTACCATCGATATGAACATCTGCCCGGTCTAAAAGCTTTTGTACCTTTTGTTTTAAGGTCTGGTTTCCCATGATTATACTCCCCTAACTATATTATTTTTGCTTCTATAAATACAAAATCTCTCTCGGAAACCTGTAAGCGACCGTATAATATAAAATTTTTACATTTTAACTTTTATAATTATCCGATACAATTTCCTATCTGGCTATTGTTCATCTCATTAGATTCCTCAACTTCATCATTGGCATCTACGGTAATTTCGAAGCCACAATCCGGGTCAAAGCAATTTGCTGCTGAGGGAAATTGAACTATAACGCTGGTTGTTGCACCAACCGCTAAAGCCGGAACAGCTTTTACAGATTCACCATATTGTCCAAAATCAACTTTTACATGTGAAGCCCCTGCCGGTGCTAGTCCTGTATTTTTAATATGTACGACCAGATTGCCAGAGTCATCTATATCGCAAAACCCTGCCCATCCTTCCGGATTTGCCGGCACTAAATCTGGCTTTATGGTAGGAACACAACCTGTTAGAAATACCAACCCGATAAACATCACTAACAGTATAAGGATAAAATTAAAATTCTTTTTCACAGTATTTTCCTCCTATTTAATTTTTAAATTTTTAAAAACCAATTAACAACAACACACTATACGGTCGCTTACTAAAAACTGAGCTCCTTTTTATTTTTTAAATCTAATTAGGTAATATTGATTCCAGCTTATGTAAAAATATTATATGATAAACTGTAATGAATAAATCTGGGCTTTGTTAAGAAAAATTTATTGTTTTTTGATTGTTGTATGATTATTTTGAATGCCAATTTAATAATATTATACCGTAAAAAAGAAATTTTTTCAGATTTTTGAAAATTAAAAAAGTTGACATCGATGGTATGATAATTAAAATAATAGTAACTGCTATTATTACCTGATATTAATTTTTTGAAGGATGTAGGAGGTAAATAAATGGAAAATTTAAAAACTTTGCCGGATATGCTGAGAAATAGTGTTGAAAAATACCGTGATCGAATTGCCTTTAAAATAAAAGAGGAAGGAAAATTCATACCGGTCACCTATCATGAACTTTATCAAAAAATCAAATCTTTCGGTACCGGATTGCATGATATTGGTATAAAAAAATTTGACCATGTCGGTTTAGTAAGTGAAAATCGACTGGAATGGATGATTTGTGATCAAGCAATCATTCATTTAAGGGCAACAGACGTTCCCTGTAGCGGAAACAGCTCTCCCCGGGACATCTATTTTAAACTTCATCATTCTGATGCCAATGCAGTAATTCTGGAGGGAGAAAAACAGTTTATTAATTTCTATCAAGTAAAAGAAAAGCTGCCGGAGATTAAAAATGTAATCTTAGTTGATAAAATTAATCTGTTCTCTACAGAAAAGGAGTCTCCTGAATGGGCATTGCCTATCCCTTTTAAAAACGATCAAGACATAAGTAAGGAGCTTGAGAAGGCAATTCTTAATTTTATCAGACATAAGAGCATGGTTCTCTTATTATCTCCCCAAGCAAAAATTTTCTTAGAAAAATACCTGGAAAACAATAAAAAACAACTGCTGGAAAAATCAAACTCCAAGCAATCGCTAGATTCCATAAAACAGGAGCTCTCACAACGAACAATTGTCATCAATAAAGAACAAGTCCAAAATCAACCTTTTAAGGTTTATTCTTTCCAGAAAACCTCGGAAATGGGTCAAAAACTTCTGGAGAAAGGTGATTCCCGATTTGAGGAATTGTCAAAAACTGCCAGCCAAAATGACCTGGCAACTATCATTTATACATCCGGTACCACTTCTGACCCGAAAGGTGTCATGTTAACTCATGCCAATTTTATGCATAACATCCGGGTTGCTCCACCCGTTCAGGAAATAAATCTGAATGATCGCTTTTTATCAATTCTACCTAGCTGGCATATTTTCGAAAGAACCGCGGAATATATTGCGCTGAGTGTAGGTGCATCCACAGCCTACAGTAAACCTTTTAAACAAATTTTACTTCCTGATTTGGCTGAAGAAAAACCAACTATCCTGGTTAGTGTTCCAAGGATCTGGGAAAGTGTTTATCAGGGAATCATGAGTAAAGCTGAAAAAGGAAGAACTATTCAAAAAAAGATATTCGATTGGGCCGCTGATACCGGAAAAAAATATAAAAAAGCGGAAAGAATTATTAATCAGACTATTCCGTTGTTTGATAAAACAGAGTCTGCTCCTGAAGAAATAAAACAAGCTCAAAAAACGATGGCTTCTTTGGGCTGGAAATATCGACTAGCCGACAAATTGGTCTATAAAAAAATTAGAGCAGTTACCGGGGGACAACTAAGATTTGCCATTAGCGGAGGTGGGGCTCTCCCGGAAAATGTGGATAAGTTTTTTGATGTTGCGGGGATCATGGTCTGTGAAGGGTATGGACTTACTGAAACCTCTCCGGTCCTATGTGCCCGAAACCCCAAATATTGCATTATTTCCACGGTAGGACCTGCACTCCCTGAAGTAGAAATAAAAATAGTAGATAAAGATAACCTTGACAAAGAATTACCCAATGGTGAAATTGGTGTTGTAATGACAAAGGGGCCCATGGTTATGAAAGGTTACTACAAGAACGAAAATAAAACAGCTCAAGTCATTCAAAACGGCTGGTTTAATACGGGGGATTTGGGAAGAAAAACCAAAAACGGAAAATTCCTTCAATTAGTAGGAAGAAGCAAAGATACAATTGTCCTAAGGGGGGGAGAAAATGTAGAACCTCGGCCACTGGAAGAAAAATTAACGGAAAGTGAATATATCAATATGGTTGTAGTAGTTGGGCAGGACAAATCTCGTTTAGGGGCTCTTATTGTTCCTAATTTTGAAAAATTAACGTCATTTTCTAAAAAGGAACATTTAAAATCTGACCAGCAAACTGAATTGATTAAGGATCCTAAAATTATTTCTCTGTTTCAACAGGAAGTAAGAAGGTTAATCTCTAAAGAAAACGGATTTATGCCTTTTGAAACCGCTATGGCTTTTGCTTTATTACCCAATGAGCTAACTGTTGAATCCGGAGAACTCACTGAAACATTAAAAGTAAAGCGATTTGAAATCCACAAAAAATATGAGGAAATTATTAACAAAATCTGTGGGTAATTACCTGGCAGTTTTAGAAGGAAAGAAAATTGGCATGTTGTATATTTATGATAAAATATTGTAAAGATTATTTTAGTTTTTATAGTTTTTATAAAAATTAACAATAACAATATATGAGAGTTAAAATATGAAATTTAAAATAAGGAAAGCCTGTGAGGAAGATATAGAAACCCTTGCCAGCTTTCGCCTTGCACTTCAGGAACATATGGAAAACATTAATAATCGAATACTGCCCTTGAGCCAAAGTGCCAGAAAATCATTACCTGAAAGATACCGACAATGGATAAATGATCCGATGCGACGTGTGATCTGTGCTGAATCACTATCCGGTAATTTGATCGGTATGGCAGTAGCGTTAATAATGGAACAAACTGATTGGCATCCTCCCGGAGTAGGAAGAATTGATGATTTATGGGTAGAAAAAAAATACCGCCGGCAAGGAGTAGCCCGTATGCTGATCCGGGATTTACTGCACTTTTTCTCAACACAGAATATCCCGACCATTGTTCTGGATTATGTAGATGGAAATAAGGAAGCTGAACAAACCTGGAAATCATTCGGTTTTAAAACAATTCTGAAAACTGCAATTATCTCCCCGGCCGAATTAGAAAGACAAATTGGGAAAAACGTATAACGTATACCGTATAGCGTATAACGTTAAATACACTAGGAAAAAATGATTTCAAAAATTTTCAATTGTCGATTGTCATTTTTTAGATAAAAAGGTGCAAGGTAAAAATATAGTAAGTAGCAACAAGTCAAAAAGGGTCAACAGTAGCCGGTTAAATACTTAACACATATATAACAGGAAACTAATTAACCAATTAACTAGTTAACTAATTAATCATATTTGAAAGATTGGCAGATTGGGAGATAGATGAATTAGTGGACTGGTAAACCGATAGATTAAAATAATGGGGGGGGTAAATAAATTTCAATGAAATATATTAGTACCAGAGGAAATATCAAACCCGCATCAAGTGTAAAAGCAATTAAAATGGGTATGGTGCCTGAAGGCGGATTGTTTATACCTGAAGTAATTCCTTCAGTATCTCTGCAACAATTAAGCCAATGGAAAAATTTATCCTATGCCCGGATTGCCCAAAATATTTTTTCACTTTTTTTAGACCAGGATTTTTCGGAAAATGAGATAAGACAAATAACTCAAAATGTATACAATTATGAGCATTTTGATTCGCAAGAGATTACACCTGTAAAACGCCTTGATGATCAATTGTTCATTCTGGAGTTGTTTCACGGACCGACCGGCGCTTTTAAAGATATTGCTCTTCAGGTACTGCCACATATTCTGTCCGGAGCATTAAAAAAACTTTCCATTACCAATCAAATGTTAATACTGGTGGCAACCTCCGGTGACACAGGCAAGGCTGCCCTGGAAGGATTTAAAGACATACCGGGAACTCAAATTATTGTTTATTACCCTTTTCAGAAGGTAAGTAAAATTCAGGAACTGCAGATGCTGACTACTGGAGGAAATAATACACATATAATTGCCATTAGAGGTAATTTTGATGATTGCCAGAATGCGGTAAAACAGATTTTTTCCGACCAGCATTTCTGCCACTTTCTGGAGGGAAAAGGATTCGAATTTTCCTCTGCTAATTCTATTAACTGGGGGCGTCTCTTCCCTCAAATTGTATATTATTTTTATGCTTATCTCTCGCTTTTAAAGAAAAATCAAATTCAGCTTAATGAAAAAATTAATTTTTCGGTACCAACAGGAAATTTTGGCAATATCCTGGCTGCCTGGTATGCCTGTCAAATGGGATTGCCGATAGAAAAACTAATATGTGCTTCTAACAT
>CAZPII010000096.1:6100-6466 GCA_964586485.1 uncultured Atribacterota bacterium
TCTCCACTGTTAGCCCGTCTATGGATATACTGATATCAAGTAATTTAGAGAGGTTTTTATTTGAGATTTCAGAACATAGGGAAAAATGTATCATTGATTGGATGAAAAATCTTCAGGAAAAAGGGCAATTTGTTCTGGATAAAGTTATAAAAAGAAAAATGGAGGAAATAATCTTTGCTGGTCATGCAAGCGAAGCAGATACCATGGAATCAATTAAATCTGTATATCATAATTATCACTATTTGGTTGACCCGCATACTGCAGTAGGAATAAAAGTATTTCGTGACTATCAAAATGTATATGGGCAAACTAATAAAACTATCATTGATGCTACTGCCAGTCCCTATAAATTTAACCGGAGTGTTC
>CAZPII010000097.1:0-6390 GCA_964586485.1 uncultured Atribacterota bacterium
GAAGTTTAAAAATAAAAAAATTTTTAGTAAAAATATTGATTTATCTTTTATAGGATAATAGAATATAATACATTATTATACAAATTTTAATAATTATATAAGAAAGGAAGCAGAGAGAAATGCAAGAATTTTTAGAGAAAAAGTTCCAGCTTTCTGAAAACGGAACTAATGTGAAAACAGAGGTTATTGCCGGTATTACCACTTTTATGACTATGGCTTACATTATTTTTGTTAACCCGACTATTTTAAGTGATGCCGGTATGCCCTGGAATGGTGTATTTATTGCTACTATAATGGGTATTGTTTTGGGAACAGCTTGCATGGCTTTATTAACCAACTATCCTTTTGCCCTGGCCTCAGGTATGGGTTTAAATGCCTTTTTTGCCTATTCGGTGGTTATAGGAATGGGTGTAAGTTGGCAAATTGCCCTGGGAATTATATTTTTAGAAGGAGTTCTTTTTATTGTTCTTAGCGTGACACCGATAAGAGAAATGATCATTAACTGCATTCCAAGGGGACTAAAGGCATCAATTAGTGCCGGAATTGGTCTTTTTATTGCTTTTATCGGCTTGCAAAACGCCGGACTGGTAGTTAAAGATGAAGCAACACTGGTTGCTCTGGGTGATGTTTTTAGCGGTACAGGTTTGGTGGCAATTGCCGGTTTGGTAATTATGGCGGTTCTGCATACCTTGAAAGTAAAAGGATCAATTCTTTGGGGAATTTTAGGTGCAACTTTAATAGGTTATATTCCGGGGTTGGATGTTACACCTCCTTTTCAGGGTCTTTTTGCATTTCCTCAGTTTAGTGACTGGAGTGAAGTTTTATTTAAACTGGATATTGCTGGTGCGTTGGATATCGCTCTGATTACCGTGATTTTTTCTTTCTTATTTGTAGACCTCTTTGATACGGCGGGTACCCTGGTAGGGGTTAGTACTCAAGCCGGATATTTGGATAAAGACGGTAATTTACCCAAGGCAAGCAAAGCTTTACTGGCAGATGCTATCGGAACAACAGGTGGAGCAATTTTTGGTACCAGTACGGTAACCACATATATTGAATCTGCTTCCGGTGTTTCCGAAGGCGGAAGAACCGGCTTGACCGGGATTGTCGTAGCAATATTATTTCTATTATCCTTGTTCTTTAGGCCTTTAGTAGGGATTGTTCCCGGTGCCGCTACTGCACCTGCCCTGATTGTGGTCGGTACTATGATGATGCATAATATCTTAAGTATCAAATGGGATGATTTTTCCGAAGCTCTCCCGGCTTTTATATGCTTGATTGCTATCCCGCTGACTTATTCTATTGCGAATGGAATAGCTCTTGGCTTTATTACCTACCCTCTGATTAAACTGTTAAGCGGGAAAGGAAAAGAAGTACACGGATTGATATATCTGTTAGGCATTCTTTTTGTTATTAAATTTATCTGGTTATAGGCTATTTTACTATAAAATTAAAAGGTGGTATAATATTTACACATCCTAGAAAATGTAATATTTCAATCATACATAAAACTTACTTTCTTGGAATATACAGTAATAACCAATTTATTTTTACCACTTACCATTACCACTAGAATAATCATAAATAGATTTATTGAAGCTGATTTCATTTCTGTCTACAATTTTTTAATATTTTAGTAAGCTAATAAATTAAATTGTAAAATATATATAATAAATAATAATTTCAATTAAATTTTATAATTTTTGATAAATGTAGGGGGGTGGTAGAAAATATAATTAGGAGTGGATAAGTATATAGTAGTTTAATATAATATCTTAAAAACTTTTTTGTATTTTGTGGTGATTTAGAAGGAGGTTAATTAAAATGAATAAATCAAAAAGCGTATTGGTTTTTGTGTTAGTGATTTTGTTTTTTTTCAACATATCAACATTTGCTGAGGAATATCCTGAGAGAGCAATTCAGTTTATTGTGCCGTGGTCACCTGGCGGTGGCAGTGATACTTTGATGCGCATAGTGGCAAAACATTTAGAAAAATATTTGGAAGTGCCCATAGCTGTTATTAACCAGCCTGGAGTAAGCGGGACATTGGGTTTGAAGGAATTTTTATCAAAACCAAATAGTGGTTACTATATTGCACAAATTCATGATGGATTATTGGCTGCTTATCTCACTGGAATTACAGATGTGAATTATGATTCATTTATTCCGGTAGCTTCTATGACAAGTTCCCCTCAATTTTTGGCTGTCAATGAAAATACCCCATATAATACTTTTGAAGAATTTGTTTCTTATGCCCAGGAGCACCCAGATGAAATAACTTGTGGTATGACAATGAAAGGAATTGCTCATTTTTGGATGGCAATTTTAGCAGATGCTATTGATACTTCTTTCAAATATGTGTCATATGAAGGAACAGGGGAAAGAGTAAAGGGAGTTGTAGCAGGGTTTGTGGATATCATTCCTGTTGACTATCCCTCAAGTTATCAATATGTCAGGAGTGGTCAAATTAAATATTTAGCTTCTGCTACATCAGAGAGATTGGAATTGACACCAGATATTCCCACAATGAAAGAATTTAATTATGATATCATCTGGGATGTAAAACGTGGAATAGTTGTCCCAAAAGGTACCCCAGAAGACAGGATAATGATTTTAAATGAAGCATTAAAAAAAGTAGCCAATGACGAAGATTTTATTAATGAAATTCAGAAAACTGGTGGGGTCGTTGAATTTATTGGCTATGAGGAATATACTCCTTATTTAGATAAACTTAATGAACAGATGGCAAAAGTGGCTGATAAAGTTCAATAAGGAATATAATCAAATTTGATATTTCAAAATATTGATTGTAGAATAAATTATTATAGAAAATATACCCCTTATTTATTTTGCATTCATTTTATTTAATGAATGCAATAAGGGGTATATTAGTACGAGAGGATAACCGCTAATTATGGGAGAATTGATTATTGTAATATTATTCTTTATCTTAGGTTTGCTTGTAATAATTTCTGCTAATACATTACCTGATATTTATTTTGAAACACTTGGTCCTTCCATTTTCCCTAAAATTATTTCATTTACTATAGTTTTTTTAACTGCTTTCTTTATCATTGAAAAAATATTTATACTAAAGAAAAATAAGAAAAATTTCCGTATATCTTTTAATTTTAGTAATATATTATCAAAAACAAATTTATTGTTTTTAAACAAGTATAAATTTGTCTCAATTACAATCATCAATTTTTTTATTTATATCATATTAATGAAATATTTTGGCTTTCGAATTTCAACTTTTTTATTTTTACTATCAACTCAATGGATCATTGGACCTAAAAAGCTAAAATATTTACCAATTATCTTAATTATTTCAATATTCATTAGTTTGGGAACTTTTTATTTCTTCCAATATTTTTTAAATGTACATTTTCCAGAAGGCATTTTATTTGAATACAATATATAGAATAAATCAGATATAGATAATGATATGCAAATTTAAAAATCAAGACCTAAGTAATTTGATTCAATACAGTAGAAAGTGTGAGTAAAATGTTTGAACTATTTAGTTTGGGTTTACAGGAAATATTAAACCTCCATCTTTTATTTTATATGTTTGTTGGAGTTATTGCAGGAATTATCGCTGGAGCAATTCCAGGTTTTACAATCACAATGGCTATTGTCATTACTTTACCGTTTACTTTTGGCATGTCGCCCACCTCTGGCATTGCTACAATGTTGGGAGTTTACGTTGGTGGTCTGTCAGGAGGATTAATTACTGCAATTTTATTAGGGATTCCGGGCACACCTTCGGCTGTAGCTACTACATTTGATGGATACCCTATGAGTCAAAAAGGTGAGTCCAATCTTGCTCTATCTATAGGTATTTGGTCTTCTTTTTTTGGTTCTTTAATAGGAATGATAATTCTTATCACTTTGACACCCCAAGTAGCAATTCTAGCTTTAAAGATTGGTCCTTGGGAGTATTTTTCTCTTATCATGTTTGCTCTAACTATCATTGCAAGCATGACAGGAGATTCAGTTATTAAGGGATTAATAGCAGGTTTTTTTGGTTTATTTATTTCCACCATAGGTGTAGATCCTATGAGTGGATTTGCAAGATTTACCCTCGGATTAGATGCACTATCTGCCGGAGTGCCTTTTTTGACAGTGTTAATTGGTATATTTGCGGTTTCCCAGTTATTAACTGAAATAGAAGTTAAAAAAGAAGAAGAAATGTCAAAAAGACTAATCAGTAAAAAATTACGATTTGAGGCCTTTGAAGCGTTTAAGATTGTTATAAAACAGCCAATTAATCTAATTAGATCATCTTTATTGGGAACTTTGATTGGGGCAATTCCTGGTGCTGGTGCAAGTATTTCCAATATTTTAGCCTATGACCAAGCCAAAAAAAGTTCAAAAGTACCACAGAAATTTGGCACAGGAATTGCAGATGGTATTATTGCTTCTGAATCAGGGAATAATGCAACTGCAGGGGGTGGCTTGATACCGATGATAGCCCTGGGTATTCCAGGAAGTGCAGTCAGTGCGGTAATGCTTGGAGCTTTAATGGTCCACGGTATTAACCCGGGCCCTTTTTTAATTTTTGAACACCCTGATATTGTTGGAAGTATTTTTGTTGGTTTTTTTGTGGCAACTGTAATGATGGTAATTACCCAATTTTTTGGTATCAGAATATTTACAAAGGTTATTTCAATACAGAAATTTATTTTAATACCAATTATGTTGTCTTTCTGTATCATTGGTTCATATATATTAAATAATAGATTAACTGACTTATTTATTCTTTTCGCAATGGGAATAATTGGGTATTTCCTTAAAAAAAATAAATTTGCATTAGCTCCCATTATACTTGGTGTAATCCTAGGACCAATTGCAGAAACAAATTTAAGAAGAGCCATGATGATCTCATATGATTGGTCTTTATTTTTTACACGACCTATTTCTTTGTTGTTATTATTACTTGCAATTCTTTCAATTTTATATTCATTTCGGCAGAATAAATTATATGCTAATAAGAAATGATAGTTTGGTAAGAGGATCAGATTTGACTGGCTATATTATGTCAGTATAAAATGCCTCTTTTACTACAAAATATTTACTATCAGATTAACCCAATGAGAGTGACTTTTATAGATAGGTGCAATTTATTACAGATTATCAAGAAGTGCCAAAAAGTTAGAGGATTATTTCTTACAAATATACATTAAAATACAGGGAATTTATTTCTAAGGATGCCCTAAATTCATTTCCTTAGCAACCAAGTGGTAGTTAGATTTGTTGAAGAGTGCTACTGGACCCCGGATAGATGAACTAGTGGATGCCTGGTAGGATGTTTGTAAAAAAATAGCTCCCTTTTTAAGGGAGCTATTTTTCGGGATTGCTTGTTTGATTATTCAGGTTCAATATTGATTTCTTTGGGTTTGACTTCCGGTTTCTTGGGCATTGTAATTTCCAGGATACCATTTTTGAATTTTGCCTTAATATTTTCCTTATCTACTTCAGTTGGTAAAGAGATAGTACGGGAATAATTCCCGTATGCTCTTTCCCTATAATAGTAATCTTCTTTTTCGGTTTCTTCATCTTTTTTCATTTCACCCTGTATAGTTAAATTGCTGTCATTTAAGGATAACTTGACATCTTTCTTTTCAACACCAGGCAATTCAACTTTAGCAACAAGCTTATCTTTTTTATCGATTAAATCAACTGCTGGTGCCCACATACCTTCGTCAAACAAACTTCTTCGACCTCTACTTGGGGCTTCCATCATATTGTTAAAAAAGTCATCAAAGAAACCTCTCATTAAGTTTCTTCTTGGTTCCCATCTTACCAGATCCATAGTGACACCTCCTGTTTAATAATATAATGCAGATAGCAATAAATGCTATTAGCATCCTTTTTCATTAACAATTATAGTGATATATTAATATATTGTCAATACTTTTTTTAAAAAATATTCCAAAAAATTTAGTTACACATAATATTTTCTAGAAAAGGTAGGGGTTGATGCTCTTGAACTTAACTTATATTAGATGTTTTGAATGTGTCGAGAGAAAAGAAGGATTTTGTTTATATTGTGGATAAAAATTTAAAAATGAAAGAATTTTAAAAATTTAATATTTAATGCAAAAAAACCCTTTAACCTTTTAAGGTTAAAGGGTTTTTGTTGTTTATTCTTTAGAATCTTCTAGGACCAGAATTAAAGTCTCTTCTGGGTTTGCGTGGACGAGCTTCATCAATTTTTAATGGACGTCCCTGGAATTCCTGGTCATTCAATGCTGCTTTTGCGGCTTCTGCTTCTTCATTAGAAGACATTTCTACAAAACCAAAACCCTTGCCTTCAATGATGTTGACACTTTGGACAGAACCATGATTTTCAAAAAGTTCTTTCAACTGGTCTTCATTGACTGC
>CAZPII010000098.1:0-6278 GCA_964586485.1 uncultured Atribacterota bacterium
TTGCTTCCACGAATCTTACGCATTTCTCTCTCACTTAAATTGCACAGGTTTTTTCCCTCAAAAATTATATCACCACTCACAATCTTTCCGGGTGGCTGAGGAATCAACCGCATAATTGACAAAGCAGTTACACTCTTACCTGAACCGGACTCTCCTACAATCCCCAATGTTTCTCCCTGATTAACTGAAAAGTTTACCGCATCAACTGCCTTGACAATTCCTTCATGAGTATAAAAATAAGTTTTTAAATTACTTACTTTTAATAATTCTTTTTTCCTATTATTTTTATTGTTTTTTATATTTATCATTTTCATTATTGCTTCAATCTTGGATCTAATATATCTCTCAAACCATCACCCAATAAATTCAGCCCCAATACAGATAACAAAATTGCTATTCCCGGAAATGTAGCAGCCCACCAGGCACCACCAACAATATACGAATAACTGTTTGATAACATTGCACCCCATTCCGGAGTGGGTGGCTGTGCTCCCAGACCTAAAAACCCGAGTGCCGCACAATCTAAAATAGCTGTTGCCAGCATTAAAGTACCATAAACAATGACCGGGGCAATACTATTGGGGATAACATGGCGAAAAATAATTCGCCAGTGAGTTGAACCAATTGCTTTTTGTACTTCGATATATTCCATTTCTTTAATATATAATACCGAACTACGAATAATTCGGGCCATCTGGGGAGAATAAACAATACCAATGGCAATCATGGCTTTTTCCAATCCCTGCCCTACTACAGTAACAATAACGATGGCCAGCAAAAGTGCCGGAAAGGCAAACATAATATCAACAATGCGCATAATAACTGCATCAATCCAGCCACCAAAATAACCAGATAAAACACCAAAAGTAATCCCCAGTATCATGGCAATTCCTACCGCAACAAAACCGGCTGTAAGGCTCACTCTGGCACCATAGATAATTCTACTTAAAACACACCTTCCCAATCCATCAGACCCCAGAGGCATCCCTTCGGCTCCATTCTCACTCCAGAAACCTGCTTTTAATTTATTGGATAATAAAGGAGGAGAAGGAAACGGATCATTGGGTGCAATAAAATCAGCAGTAATAGCACAAAAAATCATAAAAAGGACAATAACTAAGCCAAATACTGCAGATTTATTATATCTAAACCGGCGTAATAATTCATTTCCAATACTTTCTTTTTTTACTTCCATGCTTTCCATAAATATTGTTCCAGTTACTAGTATTTAATTCTCGGATCAATGTACACATAAATAATATCGGTTATCAAATTCACAATAACAAATATAAAAGCAAAAAATAAAACACAACCCTGTACAGCAGGATAGTCTCTCATTTGAACTGCTTTCACCACATATCGCCCTAATCCCGGCCAGGAAAAGACAGTTTCCGTTAAAATAGCTCCGGCCAAAAGTAAGCCAAAATTTAAACCTATGACCGTAACAACTGGAATTAAGGCATTTCGTACTGCATGTTTGTAAATTACCATTCTTTCGGAAAGGCCCTTCGCTCTTTCTGTTCGAATGAAATCCTGGCGTAAGACTTCCAGCATGCTGGAACGGGTTACCCTGGCAACGGTTGCCATCGGAATAGTTCCCAGAGCAATCGCAGGTAAAATAAGGTGTCGCAATGAACTGACAAATGCATTCCAGTTACCGACAATTAAGCTATCCAACAGGTAAAAACCGGTTATTCGGTTAAAAGAAACCATAATACTGATACGGCCACCAATCGGTAGCCAACGAAGATAAACTCCAAAGATCATCATGAGCATAATACCTAGCCAGAATACCGGCATGGATACTCCAAATAATGCAACACTCATAAAACTATAATCTAACAATGAGTACTGTCGTGAGGCTGAAACAATTCCGGCAATTATTCCTACTGCAATTGCTATCAGCATAGAAAAAAGAGTTAACTCAGCAGTATTAGGAAATCGATCCCAGATTTCCCGACTAACATATTCATTGGACACAATGGACCGGCCAAAATCCCCCTGCAATGCCTGTTTAAGCCATACCCAGTATTGGGTTACAAGTGGTTGATCCAGACCGTATTTTTCTCTAATTCTTTCAAGTGTCTGTATTGAAGCATGTTCCCCGGCAATGGTTCTTGCAGGATCTCCGGGTGCTAAATGAATAAGAGAAAAAACCAGAATAGAAGCTCCAAGAAGGACAGGGATCAGCATTAAAATTCGTTTAGTAATATACCATTTCATAATATTGAGTTTATTTTCTCCGGTTTAATAAAAAAATTTTTAATAAAATAACAATGAAATTTATAGAAAATCCAAAACTAAAAAATATTCTATCATTCAATCTCTGTGAATGCAATAAAATAGTATCTAGTCGCGAGTATCTAGTATGTAGTAAAATCAAAAAATAAGAAGCATTTCAATCTCATCCATATTCGAATGCCTTGGGAAGAATGGATTACTGGAATATTGCAATATTGGTTCTTTTAAACTAAATCATTTTTCATTTCCTCCCCCTCTCCCTAACCCTCTCCCTCCTAGGGGAGAGGGGAGTATAATAAGTAAGAACTGTATTTGTACTCGATACCGATACTCACGACTCGATACAAAAAAAGGGATGAGCTTTTTGCTCATCCCTTTTTTTGTTTATTTTATTATTGAATATCCACAGGATAGAAGAATTTACGAGAAGTCGGGTGCAATGTATAACCTACAACATTGTTGCGGAATACTGCATTTTGATTTGCATGAGCAAGATAAACCCATCCGGCATCTTCGTGAATCAGCTCCTGAGCTTTCTTGTAATAGCTAGCTCGTTTATCAACATCATATGTTCTTAGTGCCTGAGTTAGAAGTTCCTGGTTAGTCTGGCTGGTATAGAAGGCATAGTTGCCGGCAGTTCCGATGGAAGCAGCATTCAATCCATATAGAACATTCATGAAATTATCCGGGTCACCGTTATCTCCGGTCCATCCCAGTAAACACATCTGATGTTGTCCTGCTTCGGTTTCCTGCAAGTAAGTTCCCCAATCTACTTGATAAAAGTTAACGGTAATGCCTACTGCTGCCAGGTAACTTTGAATGGCTTCTCCGATTTTAGGCGGATCAAACATATAGGGTCTGGAAACCGGCATAACATGTAAGGTTACTTCAAATCCGTCCGGATAACCACCTTCGGCCAACAACTCTTTAGCTCTCTCAGGGTCATAGGGAAAGTCTTCAATTTCATCATTGTATCCCAACATGAAAGGTGGCATTCCGTTTTTGGCTACAGAGGCTGTGCCCATATAGATGTCTCTCACAATGGCCTCTTTATCAATAGCCATATTAATCGCCTTCCTTACTTCTTTCTTGGTTAGCGGTTCGAAATATCCCGGAGTCTTTTCTAATGGTTCATCATCATCCCTTATTCCGTTTTTGTTAGCATCAACATAACCATAACCGGTGTTCATAGCCATATATCCAACATTCATTCCGGGCTCGGACAACAATTTCAGGTCCGGGTTGGCTTCAATTCGATCAAAATCTGCGGGGTTGGGGTATTCCATACCTTGAATTTCTCCCACTTCCAAAGAAAGTAAACGGGCAGAGGGATCAGGTATAACCTTAAAAATAAGTTTGTCTAATTTTGGTCTTTCTCTCCAGTAATCTTCATTAGCCTCCAGGGTAATATGGTCATCTTTAACCCATTCCACAAATTTAAAAGGTCCGGTTCCAGAGGGATTTTTAAAAGCGTCTTCCTTGTATTTTTCAGCATTTGCAGGACTTACAATTGCTACAGTAAACATAGCTAAACTGGTCATAATAGAGGCGTTGGGTTCTTTTAAAACCAGTTTCACGGTATATTCGTCAATCTTTTCCATCTCTCTTACATCGCTGAACATATACCCCCAATAAGCCCATTCACCATATTGATGATAGGGATGTTCCGGGTTGTACTGACGTTCAAAAGAGAAAACTACCGCATCGGCATTAAAATCCGTTCCGTCATGAAATTTGACTCCCTTTCTCAGGTTGAAAACAATTTCTGTTCCATCTTCTGAGATCTCCCATGATTCCGCCAAACAAGGCTTTATTTCGGTAGAACCTTTTTCATACTCCACCAGTCCTTCAAAAATATTATCCATCCTCTGGATGGATTCTCCGTCTGTTACATCTGCCGGGTCCAGTCGAGAGGCGTCACCGCTACTTCCAAAAACCAGTACTTTTTCTTGAGCTATACCGGGTATGGTCAATACTAAAGTTAAGATAATAGTTGTCAGTAGGATAAAAAATAGTTTATTTTTCATTTAATTCTCCTTTCAATTTATTAATCTTTTCACTTCTCCTTAACTCCAAAAAACAAACATTGTTCAATAGATAAAATAACCACCTCCCTATTTTTAATATAGAATCTTAATTAATTAAAATTAATATTTTTATAATTAATAGATATATCTACCTGTAAATTAGATTATTTTTTTATCATCATAAGTGCTATTTTTTAGCAATAACTGCACTGTAATTAAAATATTAGCAGCATAAAAAAACAATGTCAATTTAATTTATTGATAATAGCTAATAAATAACCATAGTAATTATGCCCATATATCAAGGGTTAAGTCCCTGTTCCAGCCAATAAGGAAACAGTCCTTATTCCAGTCAACAAGGACATTCCCTTGAACTGGAAATTAGAAAAATTAATTGGTTTGTAAATAATCCATTCTATTTTCTTTAAAATAGTGGTTTATTTTGAATTGAGATAAAATTACCGATTTGTTGCCAGAAAATTTTTGATTATAATTCTTACACCATTTGCTAAAAATCTTTTGATATTTTTTGTTCATATCTTCGGTAGAAAGCCCTGTATCCTCGTTTAATCCTTTAATAACGCTGGCTATTTTCTCAAAATTCTCAACAGTAACGTTGGTAACTTCTAAAACTGCAATCGGGGTACCCTTCCAACAATTCAAAAGAGCATAATCTCCGATTCCGGGAATTGGTTGATGATATAAAGCATATTGATCTTTTAGTTCAATTAATAATCTTTTATTTCCTTGCAGTATAGATTGGTTGTAATCATCAATTTCTTTTTTACCATAACCATTTTTTACAATATGGAAACGTCTATTTTTTATAATAAAACCATTCAACAAAATATCATGATAGGCTTCAATAATCGATTTTCCGGAAAGAACAGAATAATATTCCAATTCTTTTATACAGTTAATAGGGATCCACTGTATATCCCGATATTTTGTCAGATCAAACAATACTTCTGAGGCTTCCTTGCCAGGACATAAAAAAAGGTAGAGCAATTGGTCATTATGGTAAATATCTAAAACATTTTTTTTACCAATTAAACTTGCTTTTAATGGAATAAAAGCCTGTTTAGCTAAAAGTTCTACATTTAATAAATTAGAAGGTTTCTTTACAGGATCTTCAACTTCGGGTAAAAGCCATCGGCTATGTACAGATCTATTTTTTGTCTTAACGCACAAGACTTTATGTTCTCGGTCTAGGATTAAAAGAAAAGCCATCTTTGCTCCTGAAGGTGTTTATTTGCTACCAGTAAACCAAAAAAATTTATTTTTAGTTTCTTAATATTAGAAATTAATGAAGTTTCAATAATTAAATATATTTAAGCATATATAGAAAGAGTACTCCTTGGCAAAATAATCGCTATATGCTATATAAATATATCCTTATTTTCATTAGTTACGACAAAATAATCTTAAAAACCTCTTTTTCTGTTATTATATCATATAAATATTTTACTTTCTCTCCAGAAAAACAATATAATATAATTATTTTGAAATTTTTATCATTCCAAAAGAAAAGAAAGAGGTTATGCGTAAGATATTAAAAAGAGATCTAACCAAGGGAAACATAACAAAGAACCTGCTTATAGTATCTGTGCCTACCATGTTTGGTTTTTTTGCTCAAACGCTTTATGATTTTATTGATATGATCTGGATTGGAAGAATATCTGCTCAGGCAGTAGCAGGTGTTGCAATTTTCAGTACAATTTTCTGGTTAGCCGACATTTTCAATGAAATTATCGGGCTTAGTTCAATTTCACTTATTTCACAAAGTTTTGGTGCCGATCAAATTGAAAAGACAAAACAAATAATTGAACAATCAATTTTTTTTAAAATGCTTGTATCACTCATCATGTCAATCACCCTTATTATAATTTTAAAGCCCCTCAGCCTATTTTTTTCCGATGAACCTATGGTTATTCAACATATTTTAGATTACGGTATAATTCGGTCTATTTTTCTTCCTTTTATGTTCTCATCTTTTAGTGTAAATACTGC
>CAZPII010000099.1:0-3179 GCA_964586485.1 uncultured Atribacterota bacterium
TGCCCAGGAAATGAACTGCCTGCATTGCTGAAATGGCAACTGAAAGAGCTGTAGGATCAGCGTTGCCTATATCCTCAGAAGCAAACCTGATGAGTCTCCTGGCAATATAGAGAGGATTTTCACCTGCCTCAATCATACGGGTAATCCAATATAAGGCTGCATCCGGATCAGAGTCACGCATACTCTTATGTAAGGCAGAAATAATATTATAATGCTCTTCTCCGCTTTTATCATAGCGGAGATTTTTTTTCTGTATAATTTCTTGTACCAACTTTTGGTCTATCTTGATTATTCCTTCAGGACCGGGGGAAGGAACCGTAGCAGCAAATTCTAATATATTTAAAGCAATTCGAGCATCTCCGCAGGAAAGCTGAACGATTAAATGAATCACCTTATCATCGATCTCTATAAGTAGATCTCCCAAACCACTTTTCTTATCTTTTAAGGCACGCCGGATAATATGATACAAATTTTCATTGGTAAGCGATTCCAGGACATAAACATTTGAACGAGATAATAGAGGTGAAATCACCTCAAAAGAGGGATTCTCAGTCGTTGCACCAATCAAGATGATTGTCCCGTCTTCCACATAGGGAAGAAAGGCGTTTTGTTGTGTTTTATTGAAGCGATGAATTTCGTCCACAAAAAGAATAGTTTTCTGCTGGTGATAGGTCCATCGTTGTTGAATTTCTTTGATTATTTTTTTTAAATCCGGGATACCAGATGTAACAGCACTGAATTTTATAAAATAACTTTTAGTCATTTGGGCAATAATCATAGCAAGAGTTGTTTTGCCTGAACCTGGCGGTCCCCATAGAATGATTGACTGCAATTGATCTTTCTCAATAGCAATACGCAAGGGCTTTCCTTTGCCAATAATCTTCTCCTGCCCTATAAACTCATCTAAACTTTTTGGTCGTACTCGGTCTGCCAATGGAGCTGATTTTTTTGTTTTTTTTACATTCTGGTGAAAAAGGTCCATTTTTCTTCCCTCAAGATTTCTATTTACTTATCTTATCATTTTTTCATCATTTTTAAAATAATCCTCAAATAGCCATTAAGAACCATCTATCGTATATACAAGTAAACATCACCCCCGCATAGCGGGTGCTTTAATAACTTCTAAAAAGGATGTGCCTTTTTGTTAGTTACTTTTGTTAAATTTTTTCTGGTAAAACCATTTGGCTATATCCGGCAATTGGATTATAATATGTTAAACCTGAATATCTAAAGCAAGGAGAATTATTATTGAATACTAAATTGATTATCAATCAGACCGCTGGAGGTGGAAAACCGGAAAAGCTGGTTCCGGAAATTTTAAAATATTTCGAAGCGATGAATATATCATACCATACCAGCTGGACTACCTCCTCAGAAGGTGCAACATCTTTAGCATATCAGATTGCAAATAGTAATACAGATCAGATTGTTTCAGTAGGTGGAGATGGAACTATTAATGAGATCATCAATGGGATTCTTCCTTCAGTAAAACAACCACCACTGGGGGTAATTTCGGGTGGATGGGCTAATGATTTTATAAAAAGTACCTCTATCCCTACCGAGATTTACCAAGCATGCCAGGTAATCAAAAAAGGTAATACAAAAAATATCGACGTGGGATTAATTAATAACCAGATCTATTTTGTAAATGTCTTCGGAATCGGTTTTGATGCTGAAATAGCTGCTCTCGCCAATCAAATAAAGACAAATCATCCCCATTGGAAAACTTTGAGTGCTTATGTTTATGTGTTTGCAGCTATCCAAAAACTTTTATTTCCTCTTCCTTCTTTTCAGGCAAAAATCACCATAGACGGTGAGATAATTGAAGGGGAAATCTTATTTCTGGCAATTGCCAACGGTAGAATAGAAGGTGGTAAATTTAATATTGCCCCAGATGCTGAGATAGATGACGGTTTACTGGATATTTGTATCATTAGAAAAATGGATAGATTGCGATGCCTGCACTTATTACCAAAAGCAATCAAAGGGACTCATCGGGATGTGCGGGAAGTCAGTTTTTTCCGCGGGAAAGAAATTTTAGTAGAAGCCAATAGACCGGTAACAGCTCAAGTCGCCGGAGAAATACTTACCGCACAGAAAAATTATCATGTTAAAATTCTCCCAAAAAAGCTTAAATTGATTGTACCTTAAATATATTCAACTTTAACTAAGATTCATTAGTTTAATATTAAACAATCCTCAGTGCAAATAGGGGACAATGGGGTACACAATAACCACAGGTTAGACAAGAATTGTAATCCACAAAGGCTTTTCCGTTCTTTATGGATAAAGCATGATTGGGACAGACCTCAACACAGGTACCACAACCCTTACAGAACCTGGAAACCTTAAGTTTCTTTCTGTTTCCACCTATCTTGATTAATTCTTCCTGATCAATTTTTTTGTTCTCAAATATCTTTAAATTAACTTCTAATTCCTGAGAATGAACCATGCCCACAGCTGTAGATTGAATTTCTTTTATTTCTCTCACAAAAAGAATTGATTTTTCAATCTGATTAATAAGATAACCACCGGCCAGGGCTTTCATGGCATAAATACCTTTACCGGATCGATATACTTTTCGGATGGCAAGAATCATATCCTCAGGTGTGCCTCCTATAATACCCAACCCAATTTGATTTATAATTGGAAACACTACATCAATATCTTCAACTTCCGAAGCTTTTTCCACTACTTCCAGGGCATGTGTTGATATCCCAACTGCCCTGATAATACCTTGTTTTTTTAGATCAACAAGACAAGACAAAGCTCCTTCCCTTTTCTGAAAAACATTTTTATCTTCTCTTGCTGCATGTAAATGAAAAATATCAATATAATCACGATTCATATCTTTGCAAGCTTCTAGAACCGCTTCCTTCATTTCCTCATATCCGGTAGCATGTGATTTACTGGCAATAACTACTTCACCATGATAATCATTTAGTGCTTTTCTAATATACGGATAAGTTTTGTATGCTTGTGCTGTATCCAAAAAATTAATACCGGAATTTAAAGCTTCTAAAATAACCTGTGCTCCTTCATTGATAGGGATATTCGCCTGAAGCGGACCCATCGGTAAAACACCAAAACATAATTCACTGACTTTTAATTCTGATTTTCCAAGTAGATTGTATTTCATCGTGCTCTCCTAACATTTTAATATATTTTCATTTAATTTA
>CAZPII010000099.1:3189-6276 GCA_964586485.1 uncultured Atribacterota bacterium
GATTGTATTTCATTAGTTTTTCACCACTTACAATTATTGTTTTTATTAGTTTTAAAATTAAAAATATTATAAAAACCAAAGGTACTTTTCTGAACAGTTAGTTATTAATAATAACAGGTTTTTTATATTATTGAAACTTTCTAATTTAATACTTACTTTGTCTTACTTTTTTCTTTGTACTTTTAGATAAAATAAATATTGGCCAACTGCAACTAAAAACATTATTAAACCCAAGAGAAGCCAGCTGATATCATATGCTCCTCTAAGATCTGCTATATAACCAAAAATTGGGGGAGCTAACATTATACCGGAACGCACAAAAAGCAGGGAAAAACCCGTAGAAATTCCAATGCGCTTTTCTTTTACCGTTTCGGCAACAGCCGCAAAATAAAGCCCCTGCCAACCTCGTCCGGCACAACCGACAAAAAATGATAGTAAGAAAAGAATACCTAGGGAAAAGTTGTTACTTCTTAGAAAAAGACCTAAAATTATAGTTAAAAATGTGAACATGAATCCAATATACAAAAATGTTTTTCTTTTATTAAAACCTATTAATCTATCACAGACAAATCCCCAACCCGGTCTACCCAAAATACTCCCGGACTGAACAATTGCAAATCCCAGACCTGCCATACTCTCAGTTAAGCCGTAATCTAAATATAAAAAAAGGGTAAAATGAGCAGCAATTGAACCGTTCATAGCCCCTAAAAAAAATCCAAAGATTGAAATACTCAACAAGTCACTATTGTTAATTAACTGATTAAAATTTTTCCAGAAACAAATACTATTTTTTTCATTCTTCTGAAATTTATCTTTATCTTCTCCCTTATTTTGGTAAAAATGCAAAACAAAGAATGCACACAATAGAGCCAATACACCAGGAAAAATAATTGTTCTTCTCCAACCAAATAATACTGCCAATAACGGTAAGAATATTGAACCCAGCATACCTCCAATAGGAAATGCGGTACTCAAAATTCCTAAGGCAGTACTTCGCCATTTCAAAGGAAACCATTCTACAATCCCTTTATTGGAAGCAGGGGTGATAATGCTCAATCCAAAACCTGTAAAGGCAGCCAATAGAAGTAATACAATAAAATTGGGAGTTAAAGAATGCAAAATAAAAAAAACACCCATAACAGAAGACCCAAAAACCATACCCCATTTTGATCCTTTAAGATCAACTACTCGACCAGCATATATGGCAACAAGCGCAGAAGTAAAGAAAAAAAATGTGGAATGCAAACCTAATTGTGCCCTCGTCAGACCAAAATCTCTTTGTAAAAAAGGGAAAAGAGCAGCAAAACCATCTCGATAACTTCCCATAATTACAGAGGATAAAGAAACAATTAATAATATAGACCAATTGAAAGTACTTTTCTCGGCATTCTTGTTAGTATTAACATCCATGTACAGTTTATTACCCCATCAACAAATTTCTTCAAATATCATTATCTCTGAATCCGATACATCTGACATCCTTAACAGCTACTAAGTTGCCTAAAATACAAAAACTACTTATTTTCGAACTGTCTGTTCCAGATAGGAACAATAAGCAGAACCTGTTTCGGTAATGATAATTTCAGCTTCCTGCCTCTTAATAAATCTCAAATGACTAAGTATCTGCAGAATTGCCTCTGATTCCTTTTTATCTATTGTTGCTATCTCTTCGATTATTTCTTGTAAAGCTTGTTCTGTTACATAGTGTCTTTCATAGATTTCATATAAAATATCCTTACTGTGCTGAACTAAAAAATAGTCCGCAAAAAGAAATAGCCACTTAATATTTTCCTTTTTGGCTTTTTTGTATTGCTCTATAAGCTGTAAAATGCTTTCTTCTTTTTCGCGTAACCTTTTTTCTTCCTTTTCTATGTTTACTCTTTCCATCCAGGCCATAACTGTTCCGGAAATCAATTCCTCAAACCTTTTTTCATCCTTTAATATTTCCGGTAAAGTCTGGTTTTTTTGTAGCAGACCACTTGAGATGAAGGGAATATCCTTGATGTGGTTTTCGAAAAAATGATATATATCTTCCTGAAATAAAAAAATAGCACAAAAAGCACAAACAAAAAATAGAGCAATCCAGGAATTGGTTAATTGTACCCAACTACCACCTTTGATCGGCCACCATATTATTGCCAGGATTAAGGTAATCAAGCATAAAATGCCGTAAGGTAATACCATTATTATCAATTTTCGCATGGGGTATTTCCCTTGTCTTTCTTATTTTATATCTTCTAATACATTGAGAATGGCCGGCAGGTAAGCCGGTAAATCTTTGGGTGTACGGGAAGTAACCAAGTGGTGGTCTACTACCACTTCCTGATCCAGGTAATTTGCACCGGCATTTATTAGATCATCTTTAATCGCGAAAAAACAGGTAGCATCTTTATCATTTAAGATACCTGCTGAAACAAGAACCCAACCTGCATGACAAATTGCTGCAACAAGACCATTTTTCTCAAATATTTTTCGGACAAAATTGAGCATTTTAGGAGAACGCCTGATATGATCCGGAGCATATCCGCCTGGAATAACCACTCCTACAAAATCTTCCACTCTCGCTTCATCAATAGATAAATCGGGTGATACAGGATATTGATGTTTGCTGTAGTAGGTCTTTTTTTCCAGTCCTACAACTTTAACATCATAGCCAGCTTCTTTTAAACGATAGTAAGGATACCACAATTCCTGGTCTTCATATAACTGTTCTGCTAAAATGGCTATTTTTTTGGTATTTTTCATTTTTATCTTCCTCCTTTTGATTCTGATATTAGCATAAACTTTCTCCAATAAAAAGAATTTTCTGTTTCTTTTTTTCTAATCAGGCAAAGTTCTAACTATAAACTATATAGTTAGTATATAATGAAATTCCCGATAGAATTAGCAAATATATGTATATTATAAGAATTCAGAGTAATTTTCGCAATGGATATTTGGATTATGGTTAAAATTGGAGGGTGTAATAAGCTAGATTTGAAGTTTGTAGAATACCATCACAAGTAAAAGTGGATATTTCTAAGCAATATAACTTCCTGCTTTGGACTTCAGGCAAAAATTATCATATAGCTTAGCTTAATCTTCTTT
>CAZPII010000100.1:0-6230 GCA_964586485.1 uncultured Atribacterota bacterium
TTGATTTCTTGAGCAAAACGGACTTGCATTTCAACAATTTTTTTAATCTCAATCTGAGCTTTTTCAATAGCAGTCAAGACCTCTTCTTCAGAAAGCTCTTCTGCCTCTCC
Source organism: uncultured Atribacterota bacterium (assembly GCA_964586485.1). Classification (GTDB taxonomy): domain Bacteria; phylum Atribacterota; class Phoenicimicrobiia; order Phoenicimicrobiales; family Stramentimicrobiaceae; genus CAYWJZ01. Next base: position 111 of record CAZPII010000100.1, read on the forward strand.
TTCTAACATAACAACAGAGTCTTTATTTCCGGCCACAATCAAATTAAGTTTACATTCTTTCAAATCCTCCACTGATGGATTGATCAAATACTCACCATCTTTATAACCAATCCTTACCGCTGCAATAGGTTTGTTAAATGGGATATCTGAAATATAAAGTGCACAGGATGCCCCAATCATAGAGATGATATCAGGTAGATTATCTTGATCATAAGATAGGACAGAAATTATAATTTGAACATCATTATGGTAATCTTCAGGAAATAAAGGACGTAAAGGTCTATCAATAAGTCGAGATGTAAGTACGGCATTTTCACTTGGTTTTCCTTCTCGCTTAAAAAAGCCTCCCGGAATTTTGCCTGCGGCATAAAATTTTTCTTCATAATCAACCAATAAGGGGAAAAAGTCAATTCCTTCCCTTGGTTCTTTGGATGCAACTGCAGTAACAAGTACAACTGTCTCACCACAAGTAACAGTTACCGCACCATCTGCTTGTTTGGCTAATTTTCCAGTTTCTATTTTAATGGTTTTTTCTCCAATTTTTATTTCTGTTTTTCGCGTAACAGTATCAGTCATATATTTTAATTCTCCTTAATTTTTTAGATAAAAAAGTAAAAAAAGTCTTCTAAAACTTCTTTACTTTCTTAGTTTTAGGCGATCAATTAGTTTTCGATATTTTTCAATATCATTATCTTTAAGATAATTAAGAAGGTTTCTCCTTTTCCCAACCATTTTTAATAATCCATGTTTGGAATGAGAATCCTTTTTATTCTGATTCAAGTGTTGGGTAAGACTATTTATTTTTTCTGTTAAAATAGCTACCTGAACTTCTGTTGAACCAGTATCTTTTTCATGATGCTGGTAATTTTCTATAACTTTATCTTTTATTTCCTTTTTCATCATTTTACCCATCTTCTCCTTTTGTAATAATTTTTTTATCGGAATAATAGCTTTGCAACTTATTTAATACTTTTAAAAAACCAAAAGCCTTATCCGGAAAAAGCTTTAATATTAAAAAATAAATGTAATTATAATTAGCATATAGATAATTTTTGCATTAAAAACCTCATGTCATTCAAATATTTTACCACAATCAGTAATTTTGTTCAAATTAATTTCAAATTGTTATCTATTGTAAATTATATTAAATGATTCTTTATTTAACCATGAAACCGCCTTCACATAAATCAAGCTGGAAAAGGGAATGATTTTTATATAAATTAAGAAAAATATTCTTGAAAGTAATTATTAGCAATTATTTTGTCTTTCTCTATTTGCCTAGTCAAATCTCCCATATTTGTAAATTTTTTCTCTTCTCTTATTCTCTTTAATAATAAAATAGACATTTTCCTGCCATAAATATTATCATCAAAATCAAATATATATATTTCCACAGAAGTATTTTGTTGATTTTCTAGAAAAGTTGGTTTGATACCTACGTTTACCAGTCCACGGTATTTCTTCCCTTCCATATTAGCCAGAGCGATGTATACACCCCTTCTTGGCAGCAATTTCTCTTTTTCTATATCTATATTTGCAGTGGGTAAAGACAATACTGATTTACCTCTTTTGTCTCCATGAATTACTTTTCCGGTAAGTTGATAAAAATATCCTAACAATTGATTTGCTTTCTCTATCTCGCCTTTTAAGATGTACTCCTTAATGATAGTGCTGCTAATTTTTTGCCTACCATTTAATTTTATAGGGCTTATAATATGAGATTGAAATTTATATATGCAACTTAGCTCTTTAATAAGATTTGTATCTCCTTTTTTCTGATAACCAAAATGGTAGTTATAACCCACAAAAACCGCTCTCATGTTAAATTTTTTTAATAATATTTCTATTATGAAATCCTCAGGGCTTATTTTCTGAAATTCATCAGTAAAATCGATCACAATAATTTGCTGTATACCCACTTGTTTGATTTTTTGGATCTTTTCCTGTAAAGGAGTTAAAAGAGGAAAATATTTTAATTGACGAATCACTTTTTCGGGATGGGGATCAAATAGTATAACAGTGCTAATAACATGAGATTCTTTTGCTTTATGAAGACATGAATTTAACAATGCTTGGTGTCCCAGATGTACTCCATCAAAAAACCCCAGAGAAATATAACTTGCTGAATTTTCTTCAACAATATTTTTGCTATTATTTTGACAATTATTCCTTTTTTTTAGAAGCTTCATGTAAATACTTTTTCAATTTTGTAAATATTTTTATTACTGGTTTGTTGTTTTAACTTTTCGGCAATTGCCAATAAATTGCCCTCTGATGAATAAACTGCATATTTATCAATTAAAGAAATATTTTTTTCTTCAGATATTTTTTCAGAAAATTCTGCTTCTGAAAAATACCCTCCGTTTTTTATTCTTTCAATAATCTCTTTATTTTCCGGTAAAATGATTTTCTTTAAATGGCTAAGTGAGCTGTTAACAGGCAAAATATATTTATGTTTTTCGGCAAAAGGCATTTTTATAAAATTGTTCAAATCAACCGATTGATTAATATTATATTTCCCTATTCTTATTCTTCTTAAATGGGACACATATGCTCCGAAGCCCAAAGCTTCTCCAATGTCATTACACAAAGTTCTGATATAGGTTCCTTTGGAGCAGTGGACCTGAAAAGTGATACTTGGAAAACAATCATATTTTATAGCAAGAATTTTAATTTTATGTATTTCAACTTTCCGGGGAGCCAAGTTAATTTTTATTCCTTTTCTAGCAAGTTTGTAGAGTCTGCACCCTTTGTGTCTAACAGCAGAAAACATGGGAGGAATTTGCCATATATCTTTCTGGAATTTAGTAAAAACTTTCTCGATATTTGAATAATTTAGCTGGTATGCATTATCAGTATTAATTTTTATTATTTTCCCTTTTAAATCCTGTGTGTCCGTGGAAATGCCCAAAACCATAGTTGTAATATACTCTTTATCCAAATCAGATAGATATTTAGCAATTTTTGTGGCCCTATTAAGACAAACCATGAGAATTCCAGTTGCAAAAGGATCAAGCGTGCCTGCATGACCAGCTTTGTTTAACTTGAGCGATTTTTTTATTTTTAACACAGCTTTTGCTGAAGTGATTCCTTCTGGTTTGTCAATTATTAAAATACCATTTTTCATATAATGTATATTTCCTGTAAATATCGCACCCGTAAAGTGGGCGGCTTTAAGAAACTCTAATTATTTAATCAAGTTAACCTAGCTGTTTCTTTAACTGTGAAATAACGGCATTTTCTGCATCATGAATCATTCCTTTTAATTGGCAACCAGCTGCATTTGGATGCCCTCCTCCACCGAATAGCCGGGCAAATTGATCAACATTGAAATTTCCTTTCGAACGAAAACTTACCTTTATATCTCCATCTTTTGTTTCTTTAAATAAAGCAGAAACTTCAACTTTTTTAATTGAAAGTATCCTATCAACTATGCCTTCGGTTTCTTCATCTTTCGACCCTGTTTTTTTCAGCATATCCCTGGTAACAAAGGTCCATGATATTTTAAAAGATGAATCAAGTTTTAAATTTATTAGTGATGATCCTAATAATCTTAAGGTTGACACTTTATTATTATTATAAATGTAGTTGGTAATACGATTTGGGTTTACTCCTGCTTTAACTAAATTTAAAGCAATCTCAAAAGTTCTAGCCTTGGTATTTGCATAGCGAAAAGATCCTGTATCTGTAACAATTGCTGTATATAAAGGTATTGCTATTTTTTTATTTATTGTGCATCCTAATTTATTATTTATTTGATATAAAATTTCACCAACTGATGAAGCATTCGTATCTACATAATTAATATTCCCAAACAGAGTATTGCTAGGATGATGGTCAATGTTAATTATAGTTTCCACTTTATGTAAATCAATATGAATATTGCCGATTCTATCTATGTTGCTGGAGTCAAGAATAATCAGAATTGTGTTTGGTTTTAAATTAAAATAAAAACTATTATCGAGTTTATCTGTGCATATTATGTTTTTAGCACCAGTTAAAAACATATAAATATCGGGAACTTTATCCTGGTTAATAATATTAACATCTTTACCGAGTTGTTTTAGCATGTAATATAATGCTAATTCTGAACCAAGTGCATCCCCATCCAAGTTAGCATGTGAACTGATAATGAAATGATTGGATTTTTTAATAATATCAGTTAATTCATATAGATTATTATCATGCATTCTACTGATCCATCTCTCGCTCTCTTTGCAATCTGTTCACCTGAATCATCAGTTGGTGTACTTTTTCTAATTCTTTATCATAATGAAAAGAAATGTCAGGTGTAAAACGATATTTTTTAAATCCATGCGCCAGCTCCCCTCTGATAAACTTTCTGGCACTATGAAGACCATTCATACTTTTTTCCTGCTCTTCCTTAGTACCCAGTATTGAGACAAATACTTTTGCATGATACAAATCATCAGAAATTATAATCCTGGTAATAGTAATAAAACCTATACGGGGATCTTGTGTTTTCTTATGAATAATATAACTGATATTTCTTTTCAGTAATTTTTCAAAATGTTTCTTTTTCTGTTCCAAAACCATCGTTGTTCCTTTTCTTTTTTAAAGGATATTTTAATTATTGGTAATATGGATATCAATTAAATCTATCCTGGGATAATTTTCAGTTTCCTTGATAACTTTATCTATAATTTGATCAATAAGTTCTCGACTGTCTCCTATACAACCAACACCGATAATACTTTTTCTCCAGGTATTTTTATATCCAATCTCTGAGATTGAGATATTATATTTTCTCCTTAGAACAATCTTAAAACCTTTTATAATATTCCTTTTTTCCTTCAAGGAATTACAATTAGGTAAATAGATAAAGAGTTCACATAATCCGAATAACATTTTTTATTTTTCTACTTCTCGATAATTGTAAAAAATAATAATATCATTTGTTTGCAGGTCATCAACTTTATCAATATTAATTCCACATTCATAACCGGTATTAACTTCTTTTACGTCTTCTTTAAATCTTTTTATTGAAAAATCCTTACCTTCGTATATTTTTTGATCTTGACGTAATACACGAATATAATCCTTGGTGGATATTTTACCTTCTGTTACATAACATCCCGCTACTATGCCAATCTTTGGGATTTTGAAAATTTCTCTAATTTCTGCTTTCCCGTTTACAAATTCTTCTAACTTAGGTTTGAGATATCCTTTTAAAGCAGCTTTTACCTCATCGATTAATTCATAAATTACATTGTATATCCTAATTTCGATTTTTTCATTTTTAGCTAATTTTTGTGCATTGATATCAACCTTAACGCTAAATCCGATAATTAGGGCATTTGAGGCAGAGCCGAGCATGATATCAGTCTCGGTAATTGTTCCAATTCCTGCATGAATGATATTCACTTTCACCTCTTCATTGCTTAGCGTAGAAAGTGTTTCTTGAATAGCATCAAGGGATCCTTGAGTATCTGCTTTCAAAATGATGTTTAGTTCCTTGATTTTGCCTTTTTTCATTTCTTCAAATAAGTGATCCAGCGAAACCTTTTCCTGTTCTTGTTTTTGTTTTCGCCTTTCTTCAATCTCCCTTTCACTGATAATAGTTTTGGCAAAATGATCATCAGCAACAACCTGAAATAAATCACCAGCCAAAGGCATTTTGCTAAAACCGGTTATTTCAACGGGAGTAGATGGGCCTGCATACTTAAGGGAGTCACCTTTATCATCAATCATATTTCTTACCTTTCCATAAGCAGTCCCTACAACAAAGTAATCACCAATCTTTAAATGACCGTCTTGGATTAGTACAGTAACAAGTACACCTTTTCTTTTATCCAATTTTGTTTCAATCACTACTCCACTTGCTGGGAGTTCCGGATTTGCTTTTAATTCTAACATTTCGGCTTGCAGAGAGATCAGTTCAAGCAAGTTGTCTATACCCTTTCCCTGTATGGCGGAAACTTCAGCAACAAGAGTGTCTCCTCCCCAGTCTTCAGGGGCTAATTGATATTTAGATAAATCCTTCTTTACTTTATCAAGATTGGCATTAGCTTTATCAATTTTATTAATAGCAACAATAATCGGTACATTAGCTGCTCTGGCATGATTAATAGCTTCAATAGTCTGAGGCATAACACCGTC
>CAZPII010000101.1:0-6229 GCA_964586485.1 uncultured Atribacterota bacterium
ATGATATTCAAGGGGGAACAACACCTGAGGGAATCCATACCGGAGTAATGGGTGGTTCAGTTAATATTGCTGTCACGAGATATGCAGGGGTAAACCTGATTGATGGTATAATAAATATAGATCCTGATCTTCCTAAAAAATGGAAAAATATGTCTTTTAAAATAAAAAATAAAGATGTCTGGTATAATTTAGAAATAGATAGAAAAAAAATAATTATCGCATTATCATCTACTGAAACAAAACCTAAAGAATACAAAGAAAAAATAATTATCCAAAATAAAGAATATTTTTTTAATTTGAACCAAAAACATGTAATTTGCCTTAAAAGAAATGGAGAGATAGATGGTTAAAAAACAAATCCTGATTGTTGATGGAGATATTACCCACTCAGAAAGACTAAAACAAAACCTGGAGACAGAAAAATGCATTGTCGATTTGGTTTACCATGGAAATGATGCTATTATGATTTTAAAAAGAAAATGGGTTGATCTGATTATCTCCTCTATCAACTTGCAAGGCGGAATGAATGGTGTCCAATTTTTACAAGAGATAAAAAAACACAAGGATTTTAAAAAAATACCAGTTATTATTCAAACAAGTAAAATCAACATGAAAGAAATTATATATCAAATGGGAGCTGAATTATTTGTGGCCAAACCTTATCAAACCACTGATTTCATAAAACAAGTAAAAGAAGTGTTAGAAATATAAGTAATAAGTTATTTTTCGATAAGTCCGATAATTATGAGGTGTACGAAATGAAAAATAATAAAAAAACATTTACCCTGCAAGAATTAACTGATAACTTGAAACAGATTAAAGCAAAAGATATTATGACTAAAGATGTTGTTACAGTTAAAAAGGATGATACATTGGATGATATTGCTGAAATGATGATTAATAAAAGAATTAGCGGTTTCCCGGTTTTGGAAGATGAAGAAATCATTGGAATTATCACTGCTGATGACCTTTTTCTGGTAATGGATATGATAAAAACTGGTGAGGTTTTAAAAAATAATAGTCCGGATAACGAACTCCCCAGAGTAAGCTTTGCCATGTCAACAGAAGTTATTACTGTTAGTCCGGAGGGTAATCTTGATGATATAATTGCATTGATGAAATACAGAAACGTTCATACTTTGCCAGTAGTCAGTAACAATAAACTAGTTGGCGTAATCGGCAGAAGAGATGTATTTAGCCACTTCTATTGCTCATTAAAAGGAACTTGCTTTCAAGAATAGAAATATACGGTACAATAGTTAAATAGTTAAAAGTTTAAAATGAATTTTCCATCTTGGTAGATTAGCTGGTTATCAACAAAAATTTTCCCATTATTTTTCATATCGCAAATCATATCCCAATGAATGGCAGACTGGTTTTTTCCACCTGCTTCAGGCAAAGATCTACCCAAGGCTATATGGGCAGTACCCCCTATTTTTTCATCAAACAAGATATTTTTAGAAAATCGTTGGATATGATAGTTCGTCCCAATTGCTACTTCACCAAGATAGCTGGCTCCAATATCAGTTTTCAATATCTCTTTTAGAAAATTCTCTCCTTTTTCCGCGGTGGCTTTAACAACTTTTCCCTTTTCCAGGGTCAGCCGAATATCTTCCACTTCCCTTCCGTCATAAATTGCCGGAAAGCTAAAACGAATATGACCTTCTGCTGAATCCTCAATGGGACTGGTAAAGACTTCCCCATCAGGAAAATTTTCCTTACCGGAACAATTAATCCATTTTCTATCCTTGATAGATACCGTTAGATCTGTATCCTGGGATATGATTCTTAGTTTTTCTTTTTGGTTAAGAAATTGACAGATTTTTTCCTGCTCCCGGTCAATTTTCTGCCAGGTGGCAATGGGGTTTTTATCGTTTAGATGACAGGTATTATAGGTAAATTCTTCAAATTCAAATAAGGACATACTGGCTTCCTGTGCCATTGCCTGGGCAGGAAAAAGAGTTCCACACCAACGTGCTTCACCGCTAGCTAAACGTTGAAATAACATATCAATAATTGGTCTTCTGCCCTGGGAGTAAGTTTTCATCTTACCTGGGTCGATATTGGAGAAAATTCTCGTATTTTCACTACCCCAGATAGTTAGCAGTACATCGGATGTCCGGTAACTCTTTTTCAAACTTTCAGGTATATACTTAATCTGCTTTTCGCTTCCTTCTTTTAGTACAATTTCTTGCAATTCTTCACTTAGAAAATGACATTCCGGCAAAGCTCCTAATCGAATTGACTGGCGGTAGACTTCTTTCATCAAAGGATAGCATATCAGCTCACCCAGAATTGCCACTTTATCACCTTTTCTTAACTCTACCGAATAGTTCAGCAAAATATGGGCATGTTTCTCAATACGTTTATCCATTCCAATCTCCTTTGAAAAAATTTTAATTGATTATTATAGTTTTTTTAATACACCATATATTTGCTCGGCTCTGGCCGGACATACTTTGATATTATTTATTGAATAATCCTGAACCGCCTTACAGCCACATTGCCCGACTCCTATAATGGGAATGTCGTTAATTTTTGCCTGTTCGAGTTTTTCTTTTTCCTCAGCAAGTAATTGTCCCATAGCAACAACACAATTAGGAAAGTAACCCTCTCTGGAGAGACGGCGCATGGCAGCAACTAACGCTCCTTTACAGGAACTACAGGTCCCTTTTTCAATGACATTTAAATCCCTTAAATTGTATTCTGGTCCTTTTTTCTGGCTGGCATCTATAAGCATCTTTTTTGTTTTATTATCCGGTGGATTAAATACTTTAATCTCTTTAATGTTTTCCGGCCCTATTCTGGATTGGCTGGCTATTTTAAGATGCCGAACCTCATCAATACCATAGCCCAGCAGGGATGCTGCAATCATATCAACTGCCAGGACATTTTGTCCTATTAATATTGTATCTAATCTAACAGGGTCTCCTCCCAACTCCCATTGGAGGGAACAGGTGGTGGCATCGACAACTGTTAAATCAGGTTGAATAATTGTGTTCAGGTCGACAATGCACTGATGAAGATCTAGGCGATGGAAACGGTGTTTTTCACGATCATGAATGCAACCCTTGAGATTTTTCATTCCAATAGTAACTGTTGTTTCACCGTGAATCTTTAAAACAGGTACATTAATAATATAATCATATTCAAATATAGGTTGAAATATCTTTACACTCTTGATCTCCTCACCCAGTGGTACATTTTTGGTAACATGGGGCGTTTTTTTAAAATCGATTACTTTTATTCCATATTTTTGAGCAATTTTGTCCATTCCGGTAATTCGAAAAGCTTTCATGGTATTATCTCCGGCTGTTGAACTTTCCCCAAGAGCGATTTCAACCGGATTGGTTTTAAGGGCTTCCTGAATCAACACCTCAATAATCTGGGGATTAGTAGTTGCACCGGTAGCGTTTGTTTTGGCAATAACCAAGTTTGGTTTTATTAAAATACGCCTTCCGGATGGAATGATTTGATGAAGTCCGCCCAGATCTTCAAGGGCAGAACTGATCATATCATGGACAGACTGATCATGTTGAATAGATACTTGATATATTTTTTGTTTGTTCATTGTTTTTTCTCTCTTTTAGTAAAATAAATATATAATATATTGATTGTTTCTCTCTTGGGTTTATTTATAGATATAATCCTGAAATACTTTCTTGAATTTTTCAACTTTGGGCATTACCACTATTTGACAATAGCTATTTTCAGGATGATTTTGAAAATAATTTCTATGGTATTCTTCTGCCGGATAAAATTCGCTAAAAGGAACAATCTCGGTTACAATAGGATCCGACCAGATTCCGGCATCCTGTAAATCTTTTTTGGATTTCTCGGCAATTATCTTTTGTTTTTCATTGTGATAAAAAATGACTGAACGATATTGTGAGCCAACATCATGTCCCTGACGATTTAAGGTAGTAGGATTATGAAGACTCCAGAATATTTTCAATATTTCGGAAAAGGAAATAACATCAGGATTAAAAGTAATCTGAATGGTTTCGGCATGTCCGGTGGTATCGGAACAGACCTGCTCATAGGTAGGATACTCTGTCTGCCCGCCACTATAACCTGGAATAACTTCCTGAACACCCTTTACTCTTTTGTAAATAGCTTCCAGACACCAGAAGCAACCGCCAGCAAGGGTAGCCTTTTCTATTTTTTTATTCATCAAATAATCCTCTCTTTATTAAAAACATGATACTAATCTAATCAGAAAAATATTGTACCCGCAAGGTACGTAGCTTTAAGAACCCCTAAAAGGGAGTTAACTTTTTCCTGCTTATTTTTGGTTATACTTTATTCTGTCTTTTCCTATAATAGTATCATAAATAGTATTTCTATAAAATGGGATATTTTGCCTTCCAAATTCTATACTATACAATTTTCTAGAAAAATTTTGCATATGGATAGAATGTGTACATGAATATCATTTTGTTTTCAATTGCTTTGGTAATGATGACCGTCAAGAAATCGTTTAGCAAAATATTCAATACCGTCATGATTATTGTCTTTTGTTATAAAATCAGCAGCATTTTTTACTTTTTGTGGGGCATTGCCCATTGCAACACCCAATCCGGCAATTTGAATCATTTCTATATCATTATAATTATCACCGATAGCAATAATTTCCGATAGAGGTATATTTATAATTTTTGCTAATTCTTTTAGTGCATTACCCTTGGATACTCCAGGTGCCACTATTTCCAGAAGGTTAGAATGGGAACAGGCTATAGAAACTGAATTTGTCAGTTGCTCTTCCACTAATTTCTTTAGCTGTAAAATCTTTGATTTTTCTCCTAGAAAAGCAAATTGATTAAATTCGTTTCCCAAATAATGCAGCATGTCGGATACATAAATAATTTTAGGTTTTTTATAAGAATATTTTAAATACAAATCATTCCATTTGTTTTGTTTTTCAATGACCAGACAATCTGTCTGAAATGCCTGAAAAGAAGCCTTCTTTTCTCTGGCAATTTTAATTAATTTTGCTACTATATCAAAAGACAAGCTTTCTTCTTTTAATATTTTCCCATTATAAGCTTGTATGAGGGCTCCGTGCAATAAAATCATTGGTGAAAATAAATTTAAATATTTTGCAAAATAGAAAGCATCTGAATAAATACGTCCGGTAGCCAGCGTAATAACCAACCCCAATTGCTTGAATTGCTGCAATGCATCAATTGTTTTTTGGGTTATTTGGTTTTGATCATTCAAGAGAGTACCGTCAATATCGATAACCAATAACTTATATTGACGATTCTGGAAATAACTCATCCTTTTTACCTCCCACAAGAGAGTAAAAATCGTTCCCGCATAGCGGGTGGTTTAAAGAACCTCAAAAGAAATCCCGATAGTAACAACGAGTAGTAGTAAAGAAAAACAGCTTCTTAAAACAAGTTTAATACAAACAGTAACAACGGTAAAATAAATAGAATCCCAAATGTAGTAAAAATCCAACAGGAATTCACTAGATCTACATTCAAATTATAAATATTTGCAGCAATTACAGAATTAAAGGCAACCGGCATTGTCGATAATATGATAGCTACTTTTAATGGTAAACCCTGATTAATATGTTGATATCCAAGCAATAGCGCAACCACTAATATAATTAGTGGAACCGTAATAAATTTAACTATTGATATATAGAAACATTGTTTAATGTATTGGTAAACTCGGCTAAATTTAAAGTTAAGACCAACTGAAAAAAGCAAAATAAAGGTCATGAGAGGAATCAGTATTTCATTAATGGTTGCATAAACTTCTGGCCGCTTATATGGGCTTAGATTCAGATAAAAACCAATAAATACAGAACCCACTCCAGTATAAAAAAATGGATCCTTTAGTACTTCTAAAATTCTTTCTTTTACTTTTTTTTGTTCAATAAGATTATTACCGTATACATGTGTGATAGGATATCCTACACCAAAGTATAAGAAACGCATAAGAAAAGTATAAATAGGCACTAAAGCATATCCTTCTTCACCTAAATAGAAAAAACAAATCATTCCGCCCAGGGTAACATTATTAGAAAAGTATCCACAGCTAAACATTGACCCTTCATCAATGCGGCTATAATAATGATATTTTGCAATCACCACCGCAAAAAAACCACCGGTTATAGTAGAAATTACCCCCACAAAAGGCATGCTGATTATTTCAATGAGACTCTCGATTTTGAAAATCCACAAACTTCCGATATAAGTTATAGAAAGAAACCAAA
>CAZPII010000102.1:0-6208 GCA_964586485.1 uncultured Atribacterota bacterium
CGAGATCAAATAATGTATAGAAATCATGAAAAATATCCTTTTTACCAATTTAACCGGAATGTTGGTTATGGAACAAAAAATCACTTAATTTCAATTAAAAAACATGGAATCTGTCCATTACACAGAAAGACCTTTAAGGGTGTATTTGGTTACTAAATATATGGAGAATATCGGGGAAGCAGGAGAAAGACTGGCTAGCAAATATCTAGTTAAAAATGGGTATTATATTTTAGAGATTAATTATACAGTACCCTTTGGTGAAATCGATATTATTGCGGAAAAGAAAAGGTGTATAAGCTTTATTGAGGTAAAATGTAGAAAATCACAGAAATATGGTTTGCCGGAAGAAGCGATAACAACCCATAAAAAGAAGAAAATTATCAAAGTTGCTCAATTTTATATAAACAAGAAAAAAATTAAAAATAAATATTTTCGTTTTGATGTTATCAGTGTTCAGTTTGAAGAATCTTTATTAAAGGAAATAAGGCATATTACCAATGCTTTTATTTTAGAATAAAAAAAATAATAATTGAAGGTGTTTTTTTGATAGCAAAACTTCGTAGTACTGCACTTTATGGTGTAGAAGCATTTACCGTGGAAGTAGAAGTCGATGTCACCTATGGATTGCCCTCTTTTAGTATAGTCGGTTTACCCGATACTGCTGTACAGGAATCAAAAGAGAGAGTAAGATCTGCCATAAAAAATGCCGAATATCAATTCCCTATGCAAAGAATCATAGTTAATTTAGCGCCGGCCAATGTTAAAAAAGAAGGCCCGGCTTTAGATTTACCAATTGCAATTGGTATACTAACCGCCAATGATCAAATGAAGCCTGTACTGTATAAAGAGTTTATTGTTATTGGTGAGCTATCATTAAGCGGACAAATTAGGCCGGTCAATGGAGTATTGTCTATCGCATTAATGGCCAGGGAAAAAGGGATTAAGAATATCATTGTACCTGTTGAAAATGCTCGGGAAGCGGGAATTGTAGATGGCATAAATATTTATCCTGTATCAAATTTAAGGAAAGTGGTGAAATTTTTAAATCAAGAGATAAAAATATCACCAATCAATATTAATAAAAAAGAATTAATGAAAAATAGCAACGATTACTTTTTAGATTTTTCTGATGTCAAGGGTCAATACCATGCAAAAAGAGCATTAGAAGTGGCTGCTGCTGGTAGCCATAATGTAATTATGATAGGGCCTCCGGGATCCGGCAAAACAATGTTAGCTCAGAGAATACCAACGATATTGCCCTCATTAAACCTGGAGGAATCCATTGAAATTACCCGCTTGTATAGTGTTTCAAATTTAGCTAACCGAGATAATCCGATTATGACCAGAAGACCCTTCCGTGCCCCACATCATACTATTAGTAATATTGGATTAATCGGGGGAGGGCGTATTCCAAAACCAGGTGAAATTAGTCTTTCACATAATGGAGTATTATTTTTGGATGAATTACCAGAATTTAACCGTTCTGCTTTAGAGTCTTTAAGACAACCCATGGAAGGTGGTAAAGTTACGATTTCAAGAACATTAAGGTCGGTTACCTATCTTTCCCACTTTATGCTGATTGCAGCTGCCAACCCCTGTCCCTGTGGATTTTTTGGGGACTCGGTAAAACAATGTACTTGTACTTCTCATCAAATTCGGAAGTATAGATCAAGGATTTCAGGACCTCTCTTAGATAGAATAGATATTCAAATAGAAGTGCCAAGATTGGATTATAAAGAATTAGTCAATAAAAGTGATCATGAAGAGACATCCAATAAAATAAGAGATAGGATTGAAAAGGCAAGAAAAATACAGCAAAAACGTTTTATAGATAGACCAATTTTCAGTAATTCCCAGATGAATCGTAGGGATATAGAAAAATATTGTAAATTAACTGAAAGTGGAAGAAAATTATTAAATCAAGCAATGGAAAAATTAAAGCTGAGTGCTCGAGCTTATGATAAAATACTAAAATTGTCGAGAACCATTGCAGATCTCAGTCTAATTGAGGATATTCAAACATCACATGTTGCTGAGGCAATTCAGTACCGCAGTCTGGATAGAGAAGAATTAGGATAGAAAAATATTATATACTTGGGAAGGATATAAAAATGGGTAAAAATAAGTTAGCTCCATCAATATTAAATGCTGATTTTTCCTGCTTAAAAGAAGTTCTGCTTATGTTGGAAAAGAGTAAAGTTGATTTGATTCATCTCGATATTATGGATGGGGTTTTTGTACCAAATATTACTTTTGGTCCTATGATGGTTAATACTATTAGAAAAAATTCTTCAATCCCGCTTAGTGTTCATTTGATGATAGAGCAACCGGAAAGACATATTGAAGCTTTTTCTCAAGCTATGAGGGAAAAAGACGTTCTTATCGTTCATGTAGAAGCCTGTAAACACTTAGATAGAACTTTACAAATTATTCTGGATCTTGGACTAAAAGCTGGTGTAGCTCTCAATCCTTCTACACCTCCGGAATTAATAAAATATACTATGAATAAATTGAATACTATACTTATTATGACTGTTAATCCTGGTTTTGGTGGGCAGGAGTTTATTCAATCCATGATGGAAAAGATTGAATTTACTAGAAAAATGGTAATGCAAAGTAAAAAGGATATAGATATTCAAGTTGACGGGGGAGTTACTCTTGAAAACATCCTGTCTTTAACTAAGGCAGGTGCAAATATATTAGTTATTGGGTCACAAATATTTAAAGCTCAATATCCTGAAAAAATAATTAAGGAAATACAAGGAAAATTGCTATAAATATAATATATATTAATTGTAACTGCGCATATTTGCTAAAAATTAACAGATTTTGACAAAGGTATAGAACTTAATTAATTTAACATTTTAAATTAAATATTTCAAAATATGTAAAAATTAAGATAAATGAAGTGAGCAAATGAAAACTAAAATTGCAATTATTGGAAAAACAAATACCGGAAAATCTACTTTATTTAATCGCCTCATCGGGTTTAGAAAGGCAATTGTATTAAGGGAATCTGGTATTACCAGGGATAGAAACTATGCTGATTTTACCTGGCAAGAGAAGAAGTTTATCCTTATAGATACAGGCGGTATTAATTATGATGATAAAAAAGGATTCATACAGGGAAAGATAGTTGAACAATCAAAAAAAGCTATTACTGAATCTGATATTGTGGTATTTTTGCTTGATTTTATGACTGGGATTCAGCAGGAAGACATTGATTTTGCTAGATTCATCCGGAAAATGAATAAAAAAGCAATATTAGTTATTAATAAAAATGATATAAAGGATAAGAATTATTATTTAAGTGATTTCTTCCAATTAGGTTTAGGGGATCCTATTATTATTTCAGCTGAACAGGGAACAAATATTGGTGAATTGCTGGACAAGATTTCGACAATGTCTTCTGAACAAAAATACAATAATGATGAGTTAACCGATGAGAACGTTATAAAAATTGCTATTATAGGCAAACCAAATGTGGGTAAATCGAGTATATTAAATGCACTTTTAAATGATGATAGGATTATTGTTGATGATCAACCGGGAACTACCAGGGATGCTATTACAGCCTCAATGGATTTCAGTAAATATAAATTGGAATTCATTGATACTTCAGGACTTCGTAGAAAAACAAATGTAAAGAAAAAAGTTGAATATTTTGGTAATTTACGAACAATGGAGTCTATTAAAAAGGCAGAAGTTGTTCTTTTGGTTATAGATGCAAGCCTTTATATAAGCATGCAGGATAAGCGGATTGCCAGCAAGATTATTGAAGAAAAAAAAGCTTGTATCCTCTTGTTGAATAAACATGATATTGTATTGCAACAGGAGATTGAAGATGATGTTTTATTAAAAATGAGCAAGCTTGAATTACGATTTCTTAAAGATACTCCGATAATAAAAACAATTGCGGTGGGTAAGAAAAAAAACATTTCCAAAATACTAAAAACAATAATAGAATTGTATCAGGAGTATAACAAACAAATACCTACACCAAAGTTGAATAATTTTCTGCAAAAAATTGTAAATCAAAAAATACCAAGAATTGTCAGCGGGAGAAGGCTACATTTTTTTTATATTACTCAAGTAGGGAAAAGACCACCTACATTCAAAGTATTTGTAAACGATCCGGATCTCTTATATAATTCATATCAAAGGTATCTGGAAAATAAATTCACCCAATATTTTGAATTTAAAGGAATTCCCATTGTGTTTAGTTATCAAAAAAGAAAGATGACAAAATAGTTGGACAGATATATGGTGGAATATATACTTTTATTTTTAACAAGCTATCTTTTAGGTTCAATTCCCTTTGGTTACCTGGTAGGAAAATACGGAAAAGGAATTGATATCAGGGATTATGGCAGTGGAAATATTGGTGTTGCTAATTGCTACCGGGTTATGGGGTCGAAGTATGCCGTAATAGTATTGATTGGTGATTGCCTAAAGGGATTTTTCCCTGTCCTAATAACAAGATGGTTAACAACTGAACAAATATCATTTTACTTATTAGTCGGCCTTTTCGCAATAATAGGTCATAACTGGTCTATTTTTTTAAAGTTTAAGGGTGGAAAAGGGATAGCTACAACTTATGGGGTTGTGTTAGCATTTTATCCCTATATAGCGATTACCTCAGCATTGATATGGGGAGCGATTGTTTTAACAACAAAGCTTGCTGCATTAGGCTCCATAGCTTCGGTTTCTTTTATGCTTATCTTATCGTTTTTATTTAAAACACCTTTGGAATTTAAAATCTTTACTATATTTATAATTATATTTGCAATTATCAGACATCGTAATAATATTATACGATTGTTAAAGAAAAAAGAAAATAAGATTGTGAGCAAAAATGATGAAAAGAAAAAATCTAACTATTAATAATTTAATATGTAGGAAAAAATATTATTTATGAAAGAATGTTTAATTATTGTTGAGTCTCCTACTAAGGTAAGAGTACTCAAAGAAATGATAGATAACGGTTTTCAGATTACCTCAAGCAAGGGACATGTCAAGGATCTACCGAAATCAAGGTTGGGGATTGATATAGAAAATTCTTTTAAGCCCACCTGGGTTGTAATTCCCGGTAAACGTCAGATGGTCAAAAAATTAAAAGATTTTGCCATGGGTAAAGAAAAAATATTTTTGGCAACTGATCCGGACAGAGAAGGAGAAGCAATTTCCTGGCATATTGCTAAAGAGTTAAATATTGAAGAACAAGATTGTCGTGTAGTATTTAATGAAATTACCAAAAATGTAGTACGAAAATCAATTGAACATCCCAGAAAATTAAATATGGATGTTGTGGATTCCCAAATTGCACGGAGATTACTTGACCGTTTGGTGGGTTATAAAGTGAGCCCTCTATGTTATAGATATGTTCGTGGAAAAAGTGCCGGTAGAGTTCAATCAGTAGCCGTTCACCTGATAGTGAAAAGAGAAAAAGAGATTGAAGCATTTCGCACTGAAGAATACTGGAAGATAAATGCTTTTTTATTAAAAGAAAATGATAAAAAAGAAAATTTTTTTGAAGCATCTTTAGTATCTGAAAATGGTAAAAAGATTCACATTAAAAATCAAAAACAAGCTGAATTTTTGTGCAACGAAATCAAAAAATGTAAATTTGTTGTATCTGAAATCCAAAATAAAAAAGAACATAAACACGCACCTTTTCCATTTAAAACAAGCACATTACAACAAGTTGCCTATAATAAGTTAAATTTTTCTGTAAAAAAAACAATGAGGGTTGCTCAACAATTATATGAAGGTGTTGCTATCTCTGGTCGTGGAACGTTAGGGTTAATTACTTATATGAGAACTGATTCAATTCGAGTATCCGATGAAGCCAGAACAAAAGCAAGAAAATATATTCAGACAACTTTTGGGAAAGAATATGTTTCATCCGGGAAGGGTGCTAGTCGAAAAGAAAAGAAGGGTAATACAAAAATACAAGATGCTCATGAGGCAATTAGGCCAACTTCGATTGAGCTTACACCTGATGTTATTGAAAAAGATTTATCACCAGATCAAAAGAAACTTTATCAACTTATATGGAAGAATTTTATTGCTAGCCAGATGAAATCAGCTTTATTAGAGAGAAGCAACGTAAAAATTAAAGCTAGTAAATATACTTTTGAATTAAGAGGGGCTAAAATATTATTTCCCGGATATCTGAAGATATTTGGTGAAAATGAAATTGATAAAA
>CAZPII010000103.1:0-6206 GCA_964586485.1 uncultured Atribacterota bacterium
ACAGTGAGGGGCTGGGAAGCCTGGTATATCAGCTCATGGCAATCGGGTTTATTTCCATTGCTTTGAAAAAAAGAGAGCATATTCATAGCCGCGAAATCTTTAATTCAGGTGTCTATATTGTCAGTATTTATGTATTTCAAGGAATAATCGGTTTTGCGATTTCTCTTTTGCTTGCGAACACCTTTTTTCCTGGATTGTTCCCTGCTTTTGGCTTATTATTGCCTTTAGGGTTTGGACAGGGACCAGGACAGGCTTATGCTATAGGCAGTCAGTGGGAAGAGATCGGGTTCTTCCAGGGAGGAAACATTGGTCTTTCTATTGCTACCATCGGTTTTCTCTGGGCTTGCATTGTCGGGGTTATCCTGATGAACTATTTGATAAAAAAGGGTATGTTTAAGATAAACCCGGATAAGGTTTACTCGAGAGAAGAAAGGATCAGGGAAGAAATGGATTCGGGAGAACTTCCTCTGGCTGCTTCCCTGGATGATATTTCTATTCAGCTATTTTTAATCGGGTTGGTATACCTGATAACTTACCTAACTTTGTTAGGCTTAGATTTTCTGCTTGTACCCCTGGGAACTTTTGGAGAAACACTTGCTCAGCTCTTCTGGGGGTTTCATTTTATTATCGGAACGGTATATGCTATTATATTAAGGCTATTTTTCAATCTATTTAAAAAAATGAAAATCATGTCTCATGAATATCCCAATAGTTATATGTTGCAAAGAATTGCCGGAGGTTGCTTTGATTTTATGATTGCAGCAGCCATAGCGGCAATTTCTCTGAAGACATTGCGTTATTATTTGGTTCCCACCTTGCTTATTACTTCTTTCGGAGGTATTGTAACTATCATCTTTATCTTATGGATGACCCGCCGAGTTTTTAAAGAAGATATCTTTGAGAACACCCTTGCCTTTTACGGAACCTATACCGGAACCATATCTACCGGGATGGCTTTATTGAAACAGATAGACCCCGGTTTCCATTCCGCTGCTTCGGAAAATATTGTACTGGGAAGCGGCATTGCTCTGATATTTGGATTTCCCCTCATGGTAATATTGAATATTCCTATTTTTGGCTATGTAACCAATCAACCCCTAATGTATTTGATAACCATCCTGGCATTTATAATTTATTTTGGCATACTGTATTTTATATTGTACAAAAATAGACCCAAAAATAACATATAATGATAATTTATTTTTAAAATATTCTCCTTTTAGAAAACAGGATTAATTCAACTTCAAAGATAACACCTTTTTGAAGAAACTTATCAATGGGGTAGGATATAGTTAAATATGAACGTTACTAACAATAATAGTGATGAAAAGCAATTTAATTGGTCTATTTTATTTATCATTTCTCTTTCCTCTATTGTTACCGGGATATACCGGGATGGTTTCGCAGCCCTTTTTCCTTTTTTACAAAGAGATTTTAATTTAACCAGATCACAATTAGGTCTGCATTCTACCTTTTTTTTCCTAGGTATGGTATTTGTTTCCATGTTCTCCGGCCGTTTGGTTGATCTTAAAGGTTCAAAATGGGGTATAGGTTTTGGACTTTTATTCATGAGCAGTTTTATTCTTCTTCATTCTATAGTTCCGAATTTTTTAGTATTGCTTATACTTGCAGTCTTTACTGGTCTTTCAGTAAGTATAAACCTTCCTGCTGCTAGCAAAGGTATTGTAGAATGGTTTCCTAGAAAGTGGCGGACTACTGCTTTGGGAATTCGCAGCACTGCATTTCCTTTTGGAGGAATCTTGGGAGCAATCATTCTCCCTATTTTGGGAAGTTTGATGGGATGGCAGAGAGCACTTCTTTTTCCAGGTATAATTGGTCTGCTGTGTGCTTTGTTAATATTGTTTTTTTACCAGAGTAAAAGTAAAGGGAATAATACAGAAAACAAGCCAGACAATTTGTCTTTCTGGGAAGTTTTTATCCAATTAATTAAAAACAAGAACTTGGTAAGTGCTTTAATCTTTGGGATCTTTTTAGCAGCAACAAATGGATCAATCGTTGCTCATTTTACCCTTTATTTGTATTTAGATTGGGGATTTACTGAAAGTATGGCCGGACTGGGATTTGCAGTTCTTCAACTTGGAAGTATTTTAGGCAGACTGGGATGGGGATTATTATGTGATAGATTTTTAAAGGCTGATAAAAGGAAAACATTTTTATATATGGGAATTTCCTTTACCTTTTTATCTTTGATTTTAGGTCTTTTTTTAAAAAGTTTTAACCCGCCTATTATTATTCTTTTTTTATTAGCCTTTATTGCCGGTTATTCTGGAAGAGGGTGGCAAGGTCTTTATATTGCCTATATTACAGAAACGGTAGATGAAGAGTATATAGGGATTGCTGTAGGGTTTTCAACCCTTGGTATACGGCCGGGCATGATACTGGCTCCTCCCATTTTTGGTTACATTGCAGATCTTCGAGGTTCATATGACCTTAGCTGGCTTTTATTGGGTTTGATGATGTTCTTAGCCTCTGTAGGTCAATATTTATTTTACCTGAAAACTCAGCATAAGAAATATAGGTTAAATAAATTATCTAAGTAGGAATATGTATTCCATGATGTTCAAGATAGTTCCGACAATTTAAGCATTTGAAAATATAGCTGGAATAATACAGCTCATTTTTTGACAAACTATAACTGTTTATAACATAATATAGACTAGAAATATAAAAAAGGTTTTCGATAAGATGTCAACAGTCATTGTGGTTGGAGCAATAAATTTAGATTGTATGGCTTTTCTTCCTCATTTCCCGATGGAAGGAAAAAATTTGCGTGCAAAAGAATTAAATTGTTCTCTGGGAGGAAGGGGTGCCAATCAGGCTGTTGCTTTAAGTAACCTGAAAATTGCCAGCATTTTATTGGGAAAAGTGGGGAATGACTTTGCCGGAGATTATCTTCTTTCTGTTTTAAGGAAATATAAAATTAATACTGAATATATTTTCAAAAGCAACACCGGAAAGACCGGAATATGTTCTATATTAGTCAGTCCCAACGGAGAAAATACCATCATAGGTTTTCCTGCTATTAACCGCTTAATTAAACCAGATTTTTTAATTCGTTTTAAATATCTTTTTGAATTAGCGGAATGGCTGAGCGTTTCCCTGGAATATCCTTTGGATACAATAACATTTGCCCTCAAGCTGGCCAAAAAATATGGCCTGAAGACTGTCCTTGATCCTTCTCCTTTGATTGATTTGCCTAAACGAGATATTTGGCCGATGGTGGATTATGTCTTGCCAAATCGAAAAGAGCTGCAAATATTAACCGGTGAGAAAGAGATGCTGCAGGGGGCTGCTGTGCTTAACAATTGGGGAGCAGGAGAGGTAATTGTCAAACAAGGTGCTGCGGGATGTAGTTTTTTGCATCAGGATAATTTGATTAATTTTCCCGCTTTCCCGGTTAAATCAGTTGTTGACACTACAGGAGCGGGTGACTTGTTTAATGCTGCCTTCATCTATGGCATGATTCAATCAGGTTCTATTCCCAAATCAGTTCAGATTGCCAATCTGGTTGCCTCTTATACAGTTCGAAAAAGGGGAACCTGTGAGTCTTTTCCGGATAGAAGAGAAATAGATTGGGAGCAATTAGAGCAGAGAAAAAATGATTTGCTGTTTTAAATTAAATAATTTTCAGGAGCAAGAAGAAATTACCTCCTGACTATCTTTAGAAAAAGGATAAGGAGTTGCAATGTCAGAAGAATGTATTTTTTGTCAGATTGTCCGTAAGGAAAAGGCAGCTTATTTGGTCTATGAAGATGAACGGTGTGTAGCTTTTTTAGATGCCTATCCGGTAAATGAAGGCCATACCCTGGTGATACCAAAGGAGCATTATGAGAATATTTATGATATCCCGGAAGATATCCTTGCTTATATGATGAAAGTCAGCAAGAAGCTGGCAATAGATTACCGGAAAATTTTTCATTCTGTTGGCCTGAATATAATTCAGTCTAACGGTTCAGCAGCTAAACAGACTGTTTTTCATTTTCATCTGCACTTGATTCCCCGTTATCAGAATGACGGTTTGGCCCTCTTCAGGCATCATTTTACCAGAGCTGATAACAATCTTTCTAAGGCATATCACAAAATTACCGCATTTCAAAAACAATTCAAATTATCTTAACGGGAAAATATATGGATTCATTATTAAAAAACTTACAAAAGATAGCAAAAGAATATCTTTTTGAAAAGAAACTTATCATTACACCTTCTTATCTGGATGGCAGTACTTTACGAAAAAATCTTTCCTACCAGGGGTTGTCCATACTGAATTTTCGTATCATCACCATATTTGATTTTGCCAGAGAATTATATCTTGATGTGATAATAAAAAATGGATGGAAAATTCTAGACAGTTCGCTGGGACAGATTATAGTGCTGGAAATTCTCAAAGAACTTCATTCCCGGAATAAGCTTACTTATTTCCGATTACCTTTGATTACGCCGGGGTTGGCCAAATCAATTTTCCGGACAATTAAGGAAATGAGAGTATCAGGCTATACATCCAATAATTGGCCTTTTGAGATAAATGCGCATCCGAATAAAATGAAAGACCTTTATCAAATTACGCTGGATTACGAAAAACAATTACAGGATAGAAATTTAATCGATGAAGCCAGCCTTTACTGTCTGGCCAGGGATCATAAAGCCAAAGGAAACAAGCAAACCATTTTTCTGGTTCCCTCTAATATACAAATGAATAAAGTAGAATTACAGTTTTTTCAGGAAAAGATTAGACCTACCGCACAAATACTTGATTTTGCCTGTCCGGAGGCAATGGCTGTTCCTCAATTATTTTCTTTGACTGATGGTAAAGATTTTATCCAACCTCAGGAGAAAAAAGTTTTTGATTTTCTGCATCATCGAAAAAATACTTCGCAAGAATTACCTGAAACTGACATTGAGTTTTATAAAACTTATGGAGAATATACGGAAACCAGAGAAGTTTTGAGATTTATAACTGCAAAAGGAATTCCCTATGATCAGGTTCAGGTTTTCTATACAGTTCAGGAACCTTATACACAATATTTTTATCAGTTATCAGATTATTATAAAATACCCATGACTTTTTACAGCGGAATTAATATCAGAAATAGTCACCCGGGAACATTTCTTTTTTCGCTAATTGAATGGATCAATGATAATTACAGTATTGACAGCCTTTTTTCACTGTTAAACAGTGCTAGTATTGACCTTGATTTGGAGAAACCGCTTAAAATAAGAGAGTTTGCCTCATTGTTACGACAATCTCCTATTGGTTGGGGCAGAGAAAGATATATTTCCGGCCTTGATATGGCTATAGCCGAGAGGCAGAAAAAAATTCAAAAAACCTCTGAGGCTAAGGCTCAGCAATACTTATTGGAAATACAATATTACCAGGCAATCAAAAGCTGGATCCAGAAAATATTTGCAGAGATACCTTACAGCCCTTTTCATTATAGGGTATCTCTTTCTGAACTTGCCCGCGGCTTTTCGAAAATTATTGATTGGTATACCAGAATAGAAGAGAATAGTCGCTCAGATCAGGAGGCAATTTCCATTATTCAAAGTAAAATGGAAATGCTGGAGAACAATGTAAAGGAAGATTTCTCCCTTAGTGAAGCACTAAACATTATCACTAATTTAATAAGTGAGGAGCGTATTAATTGTTCGGAGCCCTGTGCAGGTAGTTTGCATATTGCCAGTTACAAGAAGGCGATCTGGATGAATCGACCACATACTTTTATTATTGGAATGGATTCCCAAAAATTTCCTGGGAGTTCAAATGAAGGGACGATTTTTCTCGATGCAGAAAAAGTCCCGTATAAACAGCTCTTAACCGATGCACAGAAGAATAGAATGGAGCAATACAGATTACTTCAGTTGATTTTATCTCAGAAAGGCAAAAAATTCCTATCTTTCTCCTGTTATGATACAAAAGATCACCGGGAACAGGCACCTGCTGCGATGCTGCTGCAATTATATCGTTTAAGAGAAAAGGATCTGGGAAAAAATTACCATTCTTTTTATCATGAACTGGGTATAAAGAAAAAATTAGTTCCGCAAAATGAATCTGAGATCTTGGATACCGCTGATATTTTTCTCTATTTTGGCAAAAAGGAAAGCAGAAATTTACGAGATGTATTTCTCCACAAATACCCATCTTTTAAAGAGGGAATCCGGGCGGATAGAGAAAGAAGAAAAGAAGAATT
>CAZPII010000104.1:0-6155 GCA_964586485.1 uncultured Atribacterota bacterium
AAATCATTTTTAAAGCCATTCTTAATATAAATAGAATCATTGTTTTCTTATTTTCGTCAGAGCATCTTTACAATTTTTTTAACTTCTTTTTTTCTTCCTACTGCAATTACTTTAATTTTTTCTATATGAAGGTCCTGTAATCCTTTAATATAAATTGTTTTGCGGTATTCACGTTCTAATTGCTTAACAAGCATCATTTTACTTGCTGATAATTCTTCTTCTACTTTTGGATGGACTCCCAAAAAAATTGCTTCTGCTTTTGAATGTTGACTTAAATCTTCCAGTTTGTGAATAACCTGGTTACTAACTGTTTCAGGTGATAATATGCGCCCATTTCCAGAACAATAAGGACAAGAAATTCGTAAAAGGGAATCCAGATCCCTCTTAGAGCGTTTTCGGGTCATTTCAACCAAGCCTAATTCTGTAGTTTGAACGACATTAGATTTTGTTTTATCCTTTTTCAGTGATTCTTCCAATTTTTTTATTATCTTCTCCTGATCTTCCTTGTTATCCATGTCAATAAAATCAATTACAATAATTCCACCAATATCTCTTAGTCTTAATTGTCTGGCAATTTCTTCAGCAGCCTGTAAATTTGTTCTTAATATGGTATTTTTCATCTTCTTGCCACCAACATATTTGCCCGTATTTACGTCAATAACCGTTAACGCTTCTACTTCATCAAATACCAAATATCCTCCACATTTTAACCAAACTTTTTTCTCTAGTGCCCTATGGATATCTTTTTCAATATTATATACCTCAAATATTGGTTTATCTCCTTCGTAATAAGACACCCGGGGCTTCAAATCCAGAAGAAAAAGCTCATCTAAAAAAGCGATAATTTTTTCATATTCATTCTTGGAATTAACAATAAATTCATCAATATCTTCTGTAAATAGATCCCTGATTATCCGGTAAGTTAAATTTAAATCTTCATGTAATAACATGGGAGCCTTTGCCTTTCGGCTTCTTTTCTGGATTTTATTCCATAAGCGAATCAAAAAATCCATATCAGGAATAAAATCCTCTTCATTTTTACCTATACCGGCAGTTCTTACAATAAAGCCATATTCTTTTTTCTTCACTTTTTGTAATGTCTTTTTTAGTCTTTCTTTTTCTTCTTCTTTTTCTATTCTTCTTGAAACAGCAATACCTTTATTGTTTGGCATTAATACCAAAAATCTCCCCGGTAAGCTGATATTGGTCGTTACCCTCGCACCTTTTGGTACAATTGCTTCTTTTACAACCTGAACATCTATCTCCTGTCCAACTTTAATTAAATCTTTCACATCACTGGCTTTCCCATTCTGTCGACCAAAAGATTGTACTACGTCATCTAAATGCAAAAATGCATTCCGGTCAATACCAATATCTACAAAGGCAGCCTCAATTCCGGGCAAGACATTCATTATCTTTCCTTTGTATATATTCCCAATTATTTTTCGGTCTTCTAATCTTTCGATATATATTTCAACTAATTTATTATTTTCCAAGATAGCGACACGTTCTTCACTTAACCCACTATCTATAATAACCTGTTTTGCTAAATACTCCATTTTTCAAGTATTACCTTCCTCTTAATTCGATATATTCAGTGATTTCTATCATTTTATATGATATAATTATTATAATATAATACAACAAGAAACACAGCAAGATATTCTAGAACAATTCCATAACAAAACAATGTCACAGTTTAACTACTACTTTAAATATCTTATTGGACCTCTTGCTCATATCAAAATTTTTTATCTGCCCAAAGCTTTAAATATCTTAGATTCATTATGTTCAATCTCAAAAGATAAAATTTTCCTCAATTCTCCCCATTTTCAGTAGAAAGGGTAAGCCTTTCTCTGATTATATTTTCGATATTGATTTTTTCTTGATTGCTCTTCTTTTTCTCAATATCTTCCAGAAATTTTTTAACAATTAAATAAGGGTTAATACTTCCCTGGTAGCTAATATCTATAATTAAGCGCAGAGCAATAATTTGATTTTCTCTTGATAAGAATATCATATTCTCAATATATGGACGTAAGTTTATCTCTTTTAATCCCTTTTTACTCTTTTTCTCTACAGTAATATTTTTTTCAGCTAAAAATTGCTTTATTTGTAAGTAAATTTTATCATCCCAGGTATTTAGATTGTCTTCATCATGTGTATTCTCTAATTTCAATAAAATACGGTATATTGCCCATTGTAATGATTTGCTTAAATTGGAGTTTTGTGCAGGTATATTTTGCACTTCCAAAATAGTCAAACCATCAGGACTTACTCTGTTGATCTCTTTCTTTATTTCCTCTTGATTTACTTCTTCTGTCAAAAAAACATCCAGAACTTCTTGACAACCGGCAATTCCTAAGGGCAAAGCAGGCCCAAAGGAGACTTTAAATCGAGGATTATATCCCTGTGATAGTTCAACAGGTATTTGTGTTCTTCTTAAAGTACGTCTAAATAAAGCATTTAAATCCAGATGAGATATATACTTTAATGGTCCATTTTTTTTATATTTAATACGATAGATAAAAGACATTCAATCACTCATTTTTTTTATTCATTAATCTTAAAAAGTTTCTTTTCCAGGCAACTTTTTACAAATCTCTTGTAATCCACAACCAGAGCACATTGATACCCGGCAATCATCTGTACTTACACCCTGAAGAGCTTTTTGCCACTCTAACCATAGGAATTCTTTTGTAACTCCACAATCAATCATATCCCAGGGTAATATTTCTTTTTTTTCCCTTTCCCTATAGGTATAAAAAGAGATATCTACTTGACTTTTATTAAAAGCCTCTAACCATTTACCAAATTGAAAATATTCTCTCCATGAATCAAATTTACAACCCATTTTATAAGCCTCTTCTAATACCATCCCCAATCTTCGGTCTCCACGAGCAAAAATAGCTTCCAGTAGGCTTAACCTGGTATCAGGAAAGCTATAAGAGATAAATTTACTTTTAATTTTTTTGGCTATAAAACTAAACTTTCTGCTTAATTCTTCTTCTTTTTCCTGGACTGTCCACTGAAAAGGAGTATGGGATTTTGGGACAAAGGCATTGATGCTAATACTCAAAGAAAACTTTTTCCCTGCCACTTTTCTTCCAATTCTCTCAACTCTTTTTACCATACCGATAATTCCTTCAATATCATTCCATGTTTCAGTGGGTAACCCAATCATAAAATATAGCTTAATTCTCTTCCAGCCTTCTTTAAAAGCAAATTGTACAGTTTGATATAAGTCATTGTCCGATACATTCTTATTTACTACATTATTCAATCTTTCAGTACCAACCTCGGGCGCGAAGGTTAATCCAGTTTTTCTAACTCTTTGGGACTCTCTAGCTAATTTCACTGAAAAACCATCGATTCGCAAAGAAGGAAGCGATACACCAACCCCTCTTTCTTGATATCGGTCAACTAATTTTTTTATTAAACTTTCTATATGGCTATAATCACTTGAGCTCAAAGATGAAAGAGACATCTCTTCATAACCGGTATTTTTTAAACTTTTTTCTGCTAATTCCATTAATACTTCTGCAGAACGCTCCCTTACCGGACGATAAATTATCCCGGCTTGACAAAAGCGGCAACCTCGAGTACAACCTCTAAAAATTTCCAGAGTAATACGATTGTGAATAATATCTATATTGGGCACGATGGGAGAAACGGGAAATGCTGTAGCATCCAAATTGGTTATTATCCGTTTTTTTATCTTTAAAGGAGCTTCTTTTATCTTTTTTTGAAAATATTGTATTTTCCCATCAGGGAAATAATGAACATCATAGAATGATGGTATATATATTCCAGTTAATTGTGCCATTCTTAATAAAAGATCTTTTCTAGTTTTATTTTTTCTTGGATATAGCCAGCCTTTATATGTTTCTATGATCTCATGGATCAATTCTTCTCCATCACCTATAACAAATATATCGATAAAATCTGCTAATGGTTCCGGATTAAAAGCTGACGGTCCACCGGCAATAATTAAAGGATCTTCGACATCTCTTCTTGCAGAACGTAAGGGAACATTCCCTAAGTTTAACAGATGAAGTACATTTGTATAGCTTAACTCATGTTGTAAGCTTAAGCCAATGATATTAAAACTATCCAGTGGTCTGTTATTCTCTAAGGAAAACAAAGGTATTTCTTTTTCTCTTAACAATTTTTCCAAATCTGCTGCTGGCAGAAAAACTCTCTCAGCTACGGCATCTTTTCTTTTATTAATGATATCATAAAGAATTCTAAATCCCAGATAGCTCATTCCGATTTCATATAAATCCGGAAATGCCAGAGCAATCTTGACCAGTTGATGATCATCTTTCTTGGTAATTTCATTATATTCACTTCCGGTATAGCGACCGGGTTTTTCTATATCTTTCAATATTTTCTGAAATAAATCTTTTTTTGTTTTATTTTTTTTATTCACTTATACCTTTCTGCATTCTATTTTAAATTATTTCCTGGTACTTTAAACAAAAAGACTTCTAAGATGAATACTGAGTAATAAGCCTATTCCCAGAAAATTGCTAATCATAAAAGTCCCTCCATAGCTAATAAAAGGCAGAGGCAGGCCTGTTGCCGGCATTAGCCCCATCGCCATACCAATATTTACTAATATATGAAAAAATAAAAAAGAAATAACCCCTGTAGCCAAAAATGTTCCCAACAAATCCGGTGCATCCATAGCAATTTTGATTCCCTTCCAAAGAATAAAAATTAGCAAACTCAATAACAATATGGCGCCAAAAAATCCCATCTCCTCTCCAATTACGGAGAAAACAAAATCGGTGTGCTGGGCTGGTAAAAACTTTAACTGACTTTGGATACCGCCAAATAACCCCTTCCCAAATAATCCTCCCGATCCTATAGCTACCTTCGACTGTATTACATTGTAGCCAGCCCCAAGCGGATCAAGGTTCGGGTTAAGGAAAAGAATCAATCGATTTCTCTGGTATTCCTCCAGTAATGACCATAAAATTGGGAAAGAACTTAGGGCAATCAAAGCCATCATTAGGATATGTTTCCATTGTAAGCCTGCTATAAAAATCATAGATAGGAGTATACCCAAGAATACCAGAGAAGTTCCTAAATCAGGCTGCATAAATATTAATAATACTAAAATACCGGTAAAAATAAAAGGTAAGAAATAATAAATAAAATAAGATAATCTTTCTTGCTGTTTAGCTAAAAAATCTGCTAAAAATAAGATAAGAACAATTTTGGCGAATTCTGCCGGTTGAAAATCAAAACCGGCAATTTCTATCCAACGACGAGATCCTCCTGACATTCTACCAAACAAAACAACATAAACCAAAACAAAAATTGCCAAAACATAAAGCAGAATAGCAATCTTTTCTATTTCATGATAATCAATAAGTGCTACAAATATACAAATCAGGAAACCAGCAACAATATATATTGAATGTCTCTTGGTAAAAAATAAAGAGCCTTCATCTATTACTTCCATATGTGTAGTACTATAGATAACCAACAGTCCTAATAAACACAAACACAGGACCGCAAATATTAGTGAATAATCAAGATGTTTAATTAGACGGAAAGAACGATATAATGGGAATTGTTTGGTTGTAAAATTAGACACAAATTTATCTGCCATTAATAAAACACCTTCTTTTTAAATTTATAATAATTCTTTAATATCATTTACAGGTTCAGTCTTATTTTTTAACTGAAAGTATTCTCGTATAATATCACCGGCCAATGGTGCTGCAGCCTCGCTGCCATCTCCACCGTGCTCTACGAATACAGTAACGCAAATTTCAGGATTTTGGTAAGGAGCAAACCCTATAAACCAGGCATGGTTTTCACCTTGAGAATTTTGGGCTGTTCCCGTTTTCCCGGCAATTTCCACTATCTCAGTACCTGCGTTTCGACCTGTCCCTTCTTTGACAACCCTCCTCATGCCTTCTTTGACAACTTGGAATGTTGCAGGAGATATGCTAATCTTCTTAATTATTTCCGGTTCAATCCTTTTAATTACTTCTCCTGATTGTGAAACAATCTTTTCTACATAGAATGGATTATAAAATACTCCTTCATTGGCAATTAGGCTGGACATAGTATGTATTTGAAGAGGAGTTGCCAACAAGTAACCTTGACCTATGGACAGATTAATGGTATCACCCGGA
>CAZPII010000105.1:0-6147 GCA_964586485.1 uncultured Atribacterota bacterium
TTCTTGATTATACCAGAATTTTTAAAATTTAAAAAATTTATCCATATTTATTTAAACATAAAAACCAGTTGTTAAATTTCTTTTAATGATTTCATTAAAACAATCCTGGTTTATGTTTCCACCACTTATAATAATAGCAAGTTTTTGTTTTAAGAACATATCCGGATTTTCCAGGATTGCAGCCACTCCTACTGCCCCGGCTCCTTCCACTGTCAACCCTTCTTTTTCCCATAAGAGATAGATTGCTTTTTGGATTGACTGTTCCTGAACTAATAAAATTTGATCAACATATTTTTGTACCAGGTGAAAAGTGATGGAATTATTCTCAATTCCTCCCGCTAATCCGTCCGCAATAGTAGATGAATTAGCATATGTTTCAGGAGATAGGATTTTTGCTTCCTGAATAGAATAATACATAGCTGCATCGTTTTTCGGTTGAACACCAATAATTTGTATCCCGGGATATCTTTCTTTAACGGCCATTGCTACACCGGAAATCAGTCCCCCGCCTCCCATAGGCACTAGAACAGATTGTAAGTCTGAGTATTGCTCTGACAATTCCAGTCCAATTGTTCCTGCTCCAGCAATTATCTCAGGATCATTATATGGAGATATATATATTTTACCTTCTTTTTCTGCCATCTTCCTGCCATATGCTTCAGCCTGATCTACTGATTTTCCATAAATTATATATTTTGCCCCATATTTTTGAATCAGCTTTCTTTTTTTCTCGGGAGTTCCCTCGGGAATAATAATTGTCGCCTGAAAACCTAATTCACGGGATGCCCTGGCAACTGCTTGTCCATGATTACCCGAGGAAGCTGTGATGATATCCAGTTTATCTCTTTTGAGCTGGCACAACTTATTTAGAGCACCCCTTATTTTAAAGGCATTAGTAATCTGTAAGTTTTCTAATTTTAGAAATATACTTCCCTGTATTAATCTACCAAAATAAGAAGATTTGCGTAATTCAGTTTTTTTTATTAAACCGGCAATTCTCTCCTGTGCTTTGATAATATTTTTCAGTGTCATTCTATTAATCCTTATCTCTTGTTTTTTATAGACTATATCAATTATTAAAAATTTTCTTTAAGGTAAGAGCTAAAAATCGATAAGCTATTGCTTAATTTTTCCGAATCTCCTCCGAATCCAATCCTGAGATAACCGGGCATATCAAAACATTCACCGGGAACTACCAGGAGTAATTTTCTGTTAAAGAGATCTAAAGCAAGTTCTTGTGAATTAACAGGTATATTTTTTAGTTTCGGAAAACAAAGAACCCCAGCATCAGGCAGGTAATAATGAAAATATTGATTGTTTTCTATAAACCATTTTTTTAGTATTTCTCGATTTTTACAAATAATCTGATGATTTCTTTTAGATATTTGGTCAAAATGGATCAGGGCAAATCGTGCTAGATAATCGCTGATTGGTGAATTACTTATGGAAGTATAATCTTTGTATTGATAGCATTGATCAATAATTGATACAGGTCCGGCAATCCAACCGAGTCGTAATCCTGACAAACCGTATGCTTTAGACATACTACCAACACTGATTGCTTTTTCACTCAAACTACGGGCATAGGGTGGGATTATATCTGATTGAAAGATTAGCTCATGATATACCTCATCACAGAGCACATAAAAATTATATTCTTCAGCCCATTGCAGGATAGTTTTTAATTGTTTTTGGTTGATTACCGCACCGGTGGGATTATGGGGTATGTTTAAGACCAACAGCTTTGTGTTTTTATCAATCATTGTAAATAACTTTCCCAGATCAGGCTGAAAATTGTTTTCAGGTGGTAGTTTCCAAAATTCAATTTCTGCACCGCAAGCTTCTAGAGTAGAATAAAGCGCCTGATAGGCAGGCCAGAGAACAATTGCCTTATCACCTTGCTTGACCAGCACATTAGATAACAAAAAATCGGCTTCAATGGCACCGGTGGTAACAAGAATATTTTTCGAAAAAGTGTTGGGTCCATATAAATCGGCAATGAGGGTTTTTAGTTTTTCACTTCCCGTAGTCGGATTATATCCCAGTTTTATTTTTAAAAGAATTTGCAATAAGTTTTCTTTGGATTCAAGTTGACTCAGTTCTTCGAGAGTAAATGCCTTGGCATCTGTTTCGGCTAATTCGTATTTGGCATGATTCTCATAGAGATTGAGCCAGCGCTCAACTTGAAAAGTATTAATTTTCATGCTTTCTCCTTAACAATTAATTATATGCTTATTTTTACCATATAAAAGGATAATTTTGTAATAATTAGCAACATGTCTTTTAGGAGAGTTTGTGAGTTGACTTTTGACACAGTATCTAATATGACATTATTTTGCATTATTTGCAACATTTATGGATTCAATGTGAAGTTTTTTGAAAAAATCTCGCCTCCGGAATTTTTTCTAATCCCAAAGGCGAGATTTCCTCTTTATAATATTTATAAGCAATATAACTTCCACCTTTGGACTTCAGGTGTAAAATTATTTTTCCATCATACATTGTGCCAAGTTTTCAGCATAATCTTCCAACTTTTCTTCTTCCAGCAATGATCCATATTGGGCATAACAGTCAGTTATTTTATTTAAATCCCCTGCAAAATATGCATTTACCAGGTTATTCCAGATAGGTGTCATTTGTACTTTGGTCAGTCCTTCATTGATTAAGGGAAGAATATTTTTAGGATCTCCTTTCTGTACATAGAAAACAAGTTGTTCTTCAGTATTAAAGGTTCCTACTATTTTGATTGGGCTGGTCTTGGCGAAAGCTTCCGCTGCAGGAGTATCGGCCACAAAAGCATCAATTCGCCCATTTACTAAATCCATAATTCCCAGATCATTTGTTTCATATAGTTCCAGTGTTATACCAATTCCTTTTTGGACTAAATTATTTTCCAACCAGTCAGCCTGGGTAGTTCCCCTTTGTGCACCTACAATACTTCCACTGGTTAAGGCAGTTGCTATATTCAATTCCGAATCCTCAGGAACCAATACCCCTTGATTGGTATCCCAATAAGGTGTTGAGGCATCAGCCACTTCCAGTCTTTCTTCTGTCAGGGTAGCACCGGCAGCTATTAAGTCAATTCTCCCAGATTGAAGTGCCGGAATTAGAGAATCAAAACCAATATCATTAATTTCTACTTCATATCCTTGGATGCTGGCCAGGATTTTCATTAAATCCATATCAAATCCTACAAAGTTATTATTTGCATCAACCCATTCAAATGGTGGCCAGTCAGCTGAAGTTCCAACAATGATTTTCTCCGGAGCCGCTACAGAAGTGAGATTAACAATTGATATCAACACAAATAGTACAACTAAAACATAAATTATTTTTTTACCAAGTTGATTTATCATATTTTCTTTTCCTCCTTAGTTAAATTGATTTTTTGTTTAATTATATAGATATATTTTTAAATTTGGAAAATTACCACCTCCTCAGAAATTTAAATTTATTGATTTTTTTTCTTTTACAATTTTTTTAATATTTTCAATTGTATATCTTATAGTCCGGGAATGCGGAATCTGACTTCCACTTTATCTAAAAACTTCGATAAAATCGAGACTAAAACAAGATAGATGAAAGCGACTATAATAAATACCTCAAAAGTTCTAAAATTTCGGGAAGCAATTAATCTTCCTTGAGACATAATTTCAGATGCCTGGATCATATAGGCCATGGAAGAGTATTTTAAGAGATAGATGAGCTCATTAGACCAGGAAGGAATAACAAGCCGAAACATCTGAGGTAAAACAATATGGCGAATTGCCTGAATTTGTTTCATACCGATAGAATAAGCAGCTATTAATTGTTCCTTTTTAACGGATTGGATAGCACCCCGGAAATATTCTGCCTGGTAGGCCGCGCTGTTTACACCCATACCGATCATAGCTGCCATAAATGGGGATAGCCTGACCCCGATGGAGGGTAAACCAAAATACAAGATAAACAACTGTGTAAGTAGCGGGGTTCCACGGATGATCTCTACAAAGAAAGTACAAACAGCATAGATTAATTTATTGCCGTATATTCGTCCCATTGCAGTGGGGATGCCAATCAGGATACCAATTATAATAGCAATAATAGTTAATTCAATAGTTACAATTGCTCCTTGCAGTAATTTTGGCAAGATATTCCAGGCAAGTGTCAAAAAGCTCATTTTTCTTTACCCCCGTAAAGTTCGGTAATCTTGTGCAAGAATTCCTGTGTCCTGGGATTTTTAGAATGCTGGAACATGATATCCGGTTTTCCTTCTTCCACAATAATACCCTTTTCCATAAAAATAATATCATTGGCAACCGCACGGGCAAAACCCATTTCATGTGATACAACTACCATTGTCATG
This sequence comes from uncultured Atribacterota bacterium, assembly GCA_964586485.1. Lineage (GTDB taxonomy): Bacteria > Atribacterota > Phoenicimicrobiia > Phoenicimicrobiales > Stramentimicrobiaceae > CAYWJZ01. The sequence continues at coordinate 4,346 of CAZPII010000105.1, forward strand.
CCGTTTTCAGCCAGTTTCGTCATAACATTCAATACTTCTCCAATCAATTCGGGATCAAGGGCAGAAGTTGGTTCGTCAAATAAAATTAACTTCGGATCCATAGCTAATGCCCGGGCAATTGAAACCCGCTGTTGCTGCCCACCTGATAACTCGGCAGGATAAGCACTAATTTTATCTCCTAATCCTACCTGGTTCAGTTTCTCCATACTTATTTCGGTTGCATCTTCTTTTTCTATATTTTTAACTACTAATAGGCCAAGACGTACATTATCCAGAACAGTAAGATGGGTAAAAAGATTAAAATGTTGGAAAACCATACCAATAGAAGAGCGAATTAAATTAATATCAATATCAGGATGAGTAATTTCTTTGTTTCCCAGCCATATACGTCCTTTATCGGGAGGGGTTAATTGATTTACACATGTTAACAAGGTACTTTTGCCGGTTCCCGACGGACCGATAATAACAGTGGTTTCTCCCCGATTAACTTGAAAGGAAATCCCCTTCAATACCTCTAATTTTCCGTATTTTTTATGGATATCTTCTACTCTTAGAATAACATTGGACATTTTAAATCCTTTCTAAAACTGATTGATCTTCTCTTCTGGTTTTAATTTCATAACCCGGAATCCTGTATTTTTCTTCCAGTACCTTTAATAGTTGATTTCCCGTAAAGACTAATATAAAATAAATCAAAGCACAGAAAGTATAAACTAACAGTGCATTTCCAAAAGTTCTGGCAACAATATAACGTCCCTGCCTTAATAGCTCTGTAACTCCAACTGCATAAGCCAAAGAGCTATCCTTTAAGACCACTGCATATTCATTTGCCCATGGAGGTATAGAAAGTCTTAAAGCCTGGGGAAGTATGACATAGCGTATTGATTGAGCCATGCTCATGCCTATGGAACGCGCTGCTTTTAATTGACCTTCCCCGATTGACTGAATAGCCCCTCTGAATATTTCTGATTGATAGGCAGCCGAACGCAATCCCATTGCTAAAATTGCAGCCACAAAGGCGCTAATCTCAACATGAAAATAAGAAGATCCAAAGTAAAATAAAAATAGTAGTACAAGAGCTGGAACAGCCCTGAAAAAACGTTCAAATGGCCGGATAATAAATAATTGCAAATAACGAGATCCGTAAACACGTCCCAGAGCCAAAAGAATCCCAACCAAAAATCCCAGGGCTAAAAAATATATGGTCAAGATAATAGTTACCAGTGTACCCGATAACAATGATGGTAGTCCATGCCAGATTAAGTTTATTTGGTCCATTGTTATACAATCTCCTAATTTATAGTTCTAATCGTATTTTATAATAATTAAGCAAAAATAAAAAATCTCGCAACCTCTTTAATTGTGGATAATATTTTAATAAAGAGGGGCGAGATAAATTTCCCGTGGTACCACCCTGATTGGAAAAACGAATGATATTGATTCATCCATTGTTCCCACTCATTAGCAGTTTTTAGAGATAACTAACCTATTTATATAATGTTTTTATAAGGTATATTGAGTTTCTATTTCGGGTATAAGTCATTCGAGGTAATTTCACCTGAATACCATCTCTGAGTGAATAACTATCCCTACTTTCCTCTTGATTTGCCTATTTAATTTTAATTAATATTAAATGCTAACTTATTTTTTGTCAAGCAAATTGGTTGTTGTTCGGTAATTCATGACTGATACTTCCTTCACCCCCACCTTGATCCTCTCCCCCCTCAAAAAAAAGGGGGGAAAATGAAAGAAGAGTATCGGTTATAAAATAAAGTTTTTAGATTATATGGTTAGATTTTAAA
>CAZPII010000106.1:0-6107 GCA_964586485.1 uncultured Atribacterota bacterium
AGGATATAAATATACTAACCGTATACCGGAAAATTCTTGCCGATACAGAAACACCTATCAGTACCTTTCAAAAAATTGGTAGAAGTGGTTTCAGTTATTTATTGGAGAGTGCAGAAGGAGGAGATAAATTAGCCCGTTATTCCTTTATCGGTGTTGATCCTTTTTTAATTTTCCGGAGTAAAGACACACATATAGAAATTAAAAGCAAAGAAAAAAAAGAAAAGTATATTGAAAATCCTTTTCTGTCTTTACGTCGTATAACAAATGATTTTAAAGTGACTCAAGCAGATGGATTGCCACGTTTTTTTGGAGGAGGAGTGGGGTATTTTGGTTATGATCTGGTTCGCTTCGTTGAGGAATTACCCAAGAATACCAAGGATGATCTTGTTATCCCTGACTGTATGTTAATTTATGCGGGAACAATTGTGGTCTTTGACCATCTGACTCACCAGATGTGGGTGATTGTTAATATACCTATCAAAAAAGAGGGATTATCAAAAGAAAGAGCCTATGACCAAGCCATTATACAGATTGAAAAAACAATATTGCAATTAAAAGAAAACAATTCTACTACTTTGGACAAGCAGAAAGAAGTCGGAGATAAAGAGGGAGTATCCTCGGAAATTCAAAGTAATGTTACCCAGGATGAGTTTGTAGAAAAGGTAAAAAAAGCAAAAGAATATATCCTGGCAGGTGATGCCTTTCAAATTGTGTTATCCCAACGCCTAAGTAGAAAGACAACAGAAAGTCCTTTTAAAATCTATCGTTCTCTGCGCAGCTTAAACCCTTCTCCTTATATGTACTATCTGAACTATGGAGAAATTCAGATAGTAGGAGCTTCACCGGAGCCTTTAGTTAGGCTAACCGGGAATTTAGTAGAGAGTAAGCCACTGGCTGGAACACGCCATCGGGGGAAAAATAATCAGGAAGACTACACATTGGAAAAGGAAATGTTAGCTGATGAGAAAGAAAAGGCAGAACATACTATGCTGGTGGACTTAGCTCGAAATGATTTAGGCCGGGTTTGTTCTCCCGGTACAGTTAAGGTTACCCAATTTATGAAAGTGGAAAAATTTTCTCATGTTATGCATTTGGTATCAGAGGTTCAGGGACTTATTCAGCCAGATAAAAATGCCTTTGATGCTTTGGAAGCCTGTTTCCCGGCTGGAACAGTTTCCGGTGCCCCTAAAGTACGGGCTATGGAGATTATCGATGAATTAGAACCTCATTACCGGGGACCCTATGCCGGCGCGGTAGGATATATTGGTTTTAACGGAAATATGGATACCTGTATTACTATTCGTACTATTGTTTTTAAGGGAGAAAAAGCCTATATTCAGGCCGGTGCCGGAATTGTCTATGACTCAGTGCCAAAAAAGGAATACCGGGAAACTTTAAATAAAGCACAGGCCTTGTTTAAGGCTATTGAGCTGTCGGAAGAATTTTAACCAACAAAGTGAATTTAAACAAAAAACTTTTTCATCAGGGAGGAAATCAAAATGATCTTAGTCATTGATAATTATGATTCTTTTACTTATAACCTGGTTCAGTATTTGGGTGAGTTTGGTTTGGAAACTCAGGTTTTTCGCAATGACCGGATTAGCATAGCAGAAATTATGGAGAAAGATTTAAGGGGAATTGTGCTATCCCCGGGTCCCGGTATTCCGGATAATGCCGGTATTTCTGTAGAAGTTGTGCAAAAACTGGGAGCCACTATCCCCATCCTGGGAGTTTGCCTGGGACATCAGGCGATTGCGGTGGCCTATGGAGGAAGAGTAATCAGGGCAACAAAACTTATGCATGGTAAATCATCTGATATTTACCATCGACAAGAAGGTCTTTATCAGGGATTGGCAAATCCCTTTCAGGGTGGAAGGTATCATTCACTCATCATAGACACCCAATCTTTACCGGCTTGCTTAAAAGTTGATGCCACAACAAATGATAATGTCATTATGGGTGTTAGACATAAGGAATACCCTGTTATCGGTATCCAGTTTCATCCGGAATCTGTTTTGACCGAAACAGGGAAAGATTTTTTAAAGAATTTTATTGAATTTATTCAAGAATATAAAGAAAAACAAAACAATAATGTTCTGAATAAATGATTATTTAGGGATAGGAGGGTAAAATATGTATCAGACCATCATAAACAAGTTATTGTCAGGTCAAAATTTAACAGAGCAAGAAACAAAACAAGTTATTAATCAGATCATGCAGGGAGAGTTGACTGATGCCCAAATTGCCAGTTTTTTAACTGCCCTGCGCATCAAAGGGGAAACAGTAGGGGAAATTCTTGGATGTGCTCAGGCTATGAGAGACAATGCTGTCCAACTGAAGAAAAATTATTCTCTGGCAGTTGATACTTGTGGTACCGGGGGAGATGGTAAGGGAACTTTTAATATATCTACCATTGCTGCCTTTGTAGTGGCAGGAGCAGGATTAAAAGTGGCGAAACATGGTAATCGGGGTGTATCCAGCAAAAGTGGTAGCGCTGATTTGTTGGAGGCATTGGGAATCAATATTCACCTAACCCCCGTTGAGGTGGAAAAATGCCTGCAGGAAGTTGGGATTGCTTTTTTCTTTGCTCCCATTTTTCATCCGGCGATGAAATATGCGGTCACTCCCAGGAGAGAAATTGGATTTCGCACTATTTTTAATCTTCTCGGTCCCCTTACCAATCCCGCTGGAGTAAAATGCCAGGTTTTGGGTGTTTACGATCCGTCGCTAACTGAATTGATAGCAAGGGTACTGGTAAAACTTGGAACTCAAGAGGCAATGGTTGTATGTAGTGAAAGCGGAATTGATGAGATAACCTTAACTGAAAAGACTAAAATTAGCCGAGTCAAAAACGGCACAGTAGAGACTTTTTATCTTGAACCGGAAGATTTGGGGCTTGAGAAATGTAATTTAGAAGATATTCAAGGCGCTGATGCCGATATCAATGCAGAGATTGCCATAGAAATACTGGAGAACAAAATAAGAAATCCTCGGCGAGATATTGTGTTGGCCAACACTGCCGCTGCTTTGATGACCGGGGGAAAAGCTAAGAATTGGAAAGAAGGAATTAAAAAGGCAGAAGAAAGCATAGACTCTGGAGCTGCATTGCAAAAATTGGAGGAGTTAAAGGCTTATAGCCTGAGGGGGCTTGCCAGATGAATATTCTCGATCAAATTGTTATGCATAAAAAAGAGGAAATTAAAAGAGATAAAAAGCAATATCCACTGCAATTTTTCAGGGATTTGTTAGCAGGAGAGACCTCTCCTACCCGTAATTTTTGGGCGTGTATTGAAAGTTCTACTCATATTGCTGTCATTGCTGAGCTTAAATTCGCCTCTCCCTCTCGTGGAATAATCAATAAAAAAGAGAATTTAGAAAAAATTATCCGAACTTATGATACTGGCGGAGCAAAAGCTATTTCGGTATTAACTGAACGGAAATTTTTCCTTGGCGAATCTACTGATATCCGTAAAGTGAAAAAAATATCAAAATTACCAGTCCTGAGAAAGGATTTTATTATAGATGAATACCAGATTTATCAGTCCCGAGGCTTGGGAGCAGATGCTATTTTGTTGATTGCCAGTCTGTTGGATATCTCACAATTGTGTCATTTTCAGGAATTAGCGCATTCCTTAGCCATAGACTGTGTTTTTGAGATACACAATGAGAGGGAATTGGAACAAATTTTAGAGGCTGAACCGAAAATTATTGGTGTGAATAATCGGAATTTAGAGGATTTTTCAGTTGATCTGTCCACAATTGGCAGATTGAATCACTTAATTCCCCGGGATTGTTTGTTAGTCTGTGAAAGCGGGATCAGGACTCGTCAGGATGTAAAAAAATTAAGTCAATATGGTATTGATGCAGTATTGGTGGGGGAAACTCTAATGACTGCTCCGGATAGAAAAAAATTACTGAAAGAATTATCCGGAGTATTAAAAAGAAAGAAGAGGAAGAAATAGCTCATGCTGGTCAAGATATGTGGAATCAAAGATAAAAATATGGCACATATAGCGATAGAGGCCGGTGCTGATGCCCTGGGTTTTGTCTTTGCCCCTAGTTCAAGGAGGGTTACTCCACAGGTGGTCAGAAATATCATTCAATCCTTGCCCGAATTCGTTGTGAAAGTCGGCGTTTTTGTAGATACACCAATTTCTTTGGTAAGAGACATTGCTCGATATTGTGCTTTAACGACACTTCAATTCCATGGACAGGAAGAGGTTGATTATTGTCTCCAATTTAGATCGCCCATCATCAAGGCAATCAAGGTAACAGAGAAAGGACGGTTCATTCCTGATCCGGCAAGATATGTGGGGATTACAGAACTTTTTCTGGCAGATACCTATCAGAAAAAGAATGCAGGAGGAACCGGGAGGACCTTCCCCTGGCAGAAGATAGATTCCATAAAAAAATATGGTTCGGTTATTTTGGCAGGGGGATTAAGGCCGGACAACGTATACCAGGCGCTCAGTATTACTCAACCATGGGGAGTGGATGTAAGTAGCGGAGTTGAAACAGACGGAGCTAAAGATAGTAGAAAAATAAGAAAATTTATTCAGGAAGTACGGAGGTGGGAAAATGAAAACAGTAACACCGAATAATAGAGGCTATTTTGGTGAATTTGGAGGTAAATATGTACCGGAAACATTGATGTCAGCTGTTGATGAACTGGAAGCAGCATATCAGGAAGTTAAAGAAGATATGGCCTTTCAAAGAGATATGCAATACTATTTTGAGAACTATATTGGCAGGCCTTCATTGCTCTATTTTGCCCGTAACTTGACAGAGAAGCTGGGCGTAGCAAAGATTTATCTTAAGAGAGAAGACCTCAATCATACCGGGGCACACAAGATTAATAATACCATCGGACAGGCTCTTCTGGCTCGACACATGGGTAAGAAACGAATTATTGCTGAAACCGGTGCCGGTCAACATGGAGTGGCAGTAGCAACGGTGGCAGCCTTATTTGGTATGTCCTGTGCAGTTTATATGGGAGAAGTGGATATTAAAAGACAGTCTCTAAATGTCTTTCGCATGAAACTCCTGGGGGCAGAGGTAATTCCTGTACAATCCGGAAGCAGAACCTTAAAAGATGCAGTGAATGAAGCCATTCGGGATTGGGTTTCCAATGTAGAAGATACCTATTACATGATCGGTTCGGTGGTTGGACCTCATCCCTATCCGGTAATGGTAAGAGATTTTCAATCGGTAATTGGCCAGGAGGCCAAAGAACAGATTTTGTCTCAGGAAGGTCATCTCCCTGATTACCTATTAGCCTGTGTGGGTGGAGGTAGTAATTCGATTGGTTTATTTTATCCTTTCCTAAATGATAACCAGGTGAAGATATATGGGGTTGAGGCTGCCGGTCATGGCTTGTCCAGTCAAAAACATGCTGCTACTCTAGGTGCAGGCAACATTGGTATTCTTCATGGTGCCAAGAGTTTTCTGCTACAGGATAAGTTTGGCCAGATCAGGGAAGCATATTCTATTTCTGCTGGTCTGGATTACCCTGGCGTAGGCCCGGAACATGCTTATCTGAAGGAGACCGGTCGGGCTAATTATGTGTCAGTAACAGATGATGAATCCTTAGAAGCATTCCGGTTACTATCAAAAACAGAAGGTATTATACCAGCTTTAGAAAGTGCTCATGCTATAGCGTATTTACTAAAATTAATCCCTCAAACCAAAAAGGATGATATTGTTATTGTCTGTCTTTCCGGAAGAGGGGATAAAGATACTGAAGTTGCCGTTGAAAAAATGGAGGATAAGATATGAAAATTGAAAAAACACTTTGCGATTTGAAAGATCAAAAAGAAAAGGCATTAATTATCTACATTACTGCAGGAGATCCGACTTTGGAAGCAACTGAAAAGTTAGTTTATACTATTGCTGAAGCAGGAGCAGATATCATCGAGCTGGGTATTCCTTTTTCTGACCCTTTAGCAGATGGAGCTACTATTCAGCAAGCTTCCCAGAGGGCTTTAAAAGATAAAATAAATATTCCCCGAATATTATCCACCATAGAAAAGATAAGAAAAAAAATATCAATTCCCCTTGCTTTAATGGGTTACTATAATCCTATGTTTTGTTATGGATTGGATTCTTTA
>CAZPII010000107.1:0-6074 GCA_964586485.1 uncultured Atribacterota bacterium
TGTACCATATCACCGATTCCAAAAGCAGCTATAGCACCAAATAAGGCAAAGATCAAGCCTAACCATTTTTGCCCCAATCCTTTTTCTATAAAATACATCGAACCACCGGCCAAGGCACCGTCCTTATCCTTAATACGATATTTCACACCCAATGCTGCTTCACATAATTTAGTAGCCATTCCTACTAAAGCAATCAACCACATCCATAGAACTGCACCGGGGCCACCTGAGGCAATAGCAGTGGCAACACCGGCAATATTTCCGTTACCGACGGTGGCTGCAAGTGTAGCGGTTAGTGCCTGGAAGGGAGTGATTTCTCCCTCGTCCTTTTCACTTTTATCTTTTTTTGTGAGTCCACTAAAGATTAGCTTCCAACCATGTCCAGAATATTTGAATTGTGGGAAACCCAATCGGATTGTTAAGAAGAGACCTGTACCAGCCAGGATGATTAGCATAGGTGGTCCCCAGACAAAATCACCAATAATTGTCAGAAGATTCATTAATGCCGTCATGATAATTGACCTCCTAAATTAAACTTTTTTATATTTTTAAAAGTTATTTAAAACCAACAATTTCAACAATTAATGAATTATCTGGTAGTTAAATCACCCCCCTTTTTTTATAAAAATAGACAAACCTCCTTTTCTGATATTTCCTAAGCAATAAACTTCCTGCTTTGGACCTCAGGTGAAAAATTTATCTTTTGTTGATCGGTAATAAAAAAGGCAAAGAAACTACTTCTGCTTTTACCGGTCGGTTTCTGATAATAACATCTACCAGTGTACCTGTTTTGTTATAGGGTAAATCCAATAGTGCCATAGCATAAACTTTTTTTAAGGAAGGACAGTAATTCCCGGAGGTAATAAAACCTATTTCCTTGCCCTCTTTCTGTACAGCCATTTGGTTTCTCGGTATTCCTCCCCGAGGAATGAAAAGACCAACTAATTTTCTACTAACTCCATGTTCTTTAATTTTAGATAATCTTTCTTTACCGATAAACTTTTCTTTATCGAATTTAACTGCCCATCCCTGACCTGTTTCCAGAGGATTAATATTTTCGTCAATATCATTACCATAAAGCCAGTAAGCAACTTCAAACCGGGTAGTATCCCTTGCTCCTAATCCACAGGGTTTGATACCAAGATTTTTGCCTTCCTGTAGTGTATTATTCCAGATGTCTATAATGTCTGAACCATTAAAAGTATAGACTTCAAAACCATTTTCTCCGGTGTAACCGGTACGGGAAATCAAAATATCTTTTTTAAAAAGCGTACCATAGGTAAATTTAAATCTTTTTAATTCTGATAGAGATAACTCACCTTTAAAGAACGGAGTTAATAATTTTTCTGCCAGAGGACCCTGGATTGCTACTTCACCATATTGTTGGCTTTTATTGAGTATCGTAACATCAAAGTTTTTACTTTGTTCCCGGATCCATTGCTCATCTTTATCGGAGTAATTAGGAGATGCATTAACGACTAAGAGAATAAACCGGTGACTTATCTTGTAGACAAAAAGATCGTCTACCTGTCCACCATGTGGATAGCACATAGGGGAATATTTTATAGAACCATCTTTCATGGTACTCATTTTGTTTGTCAATAAATAATCTGCAAAAGAAAGGGCATCAGGACCTTTTATTTCAATTTCTCCCATATGGGAAACATCAAAGATACCCACTTTATTTCTTACCGCATTATGCTCTTCAATAATACCGCTATATTGGACCGGCATGTTAAATCCGTCAAAAGGTATCATGCGGGCATTCAGGCGAATATGTTCATCGTAAAGCGGTGTTTGTAATAAATTATTTTCAGGCATTTTACTCCTCCTGTTTAAAAATCAATATCTTTTTCCTGATAATTTAGTTCATTTTTTAACCTTTGTTCATCATCGTAGGTTAGAATAGCTCTTTTTACTGCCAGGGCATCATTTGTTTGACTGACAGGAGTATGGTGTGGGGCAGACTTTAGAATATCAGGATTATTTTTTGCTTCTTCAGAAATCTTCATCATGATATCTATGAAATCATCCAATATTTCCTTTCCTTCTGATTCCGGTGGTTCGATCATGATTGTTTCTTCAGCGTAAGGTTCAAAATGAGGGAAATAAATCGTAGGTGGATGGATACCGTAATCCATCAGTCTTTTGGCTATATGAAGTGTTTTGATTCCGTATTTTTTGTATTCTCGACCGGTTAGGGTGCACTCATGGCCGCAATATCGGTCATAGGCGGGTTTAAAGTATTTTTTTAACTTTGTCAAAATATAATTGGCATTAATAATACTTATTCTTGAACACTGGTAAAGACTTTCCGGCCCGAGTGAAAGAATCCAGGCAAGAGTCTTAACCAGAACCGGGAAATTACCCCAGAAACTACGAATCATGCCGATGCTTTTATCATTTGTGTAATTTAAAATATATTGATTGTTTTTGCTGTTATAATCAATAACCGGTGTGGGAAGATAGGGAATAAGTTTACTTTTTACACCTACTACTCCGGCTCCCGGTCCTCCACCTCCATGCGGTGTGGAGAAGGTTTTATGGAGATTGAGGTGAACAACATCAAATCCGGCATCACCAGGACGTATAATACCAAGGGAGGCATTGAGATTTGCGCCATCATAATACAATAATCCGCCTTTATCGTGAATAATCTTTTCAATCTCAATAATTCCTTCATCATATAACCCAACTGTATTTGGATTGGTAAGCATTAATCCCACCGTTTGTTCATCCATGGCCTGTGAGAGGGATTTTAAATCAACTGTACCATTTTCATTTGATTTAATTTCAATCACCTTAAAACCCCCCATAGCGGCAGAAGCGGGATTAGTGCCGTGAGCAGAATCGGGAATTAACACTTTATCTCTTTTTTCATTACGATCCTGGAAGTATTTTCGCATAAGGAGAATTCCTGTTAATTCACCGTGTGCTCCGGAGGCCGGTGTCATGGTATATTGGTCCATTGCTGTTATTTCACATAAGAGTTGATTTAGATAATACATTATTTCCAGGCTTCCCTGGATTAATTCCGAAGAGGAAAGAGGATGAGCATAGATAAAATTATCTAAAGCAGCAAGTTTTTCATTAATTCTAGGATTATATTTCATAGTACAGGAACCCAGGGGATATAAACCATCGTCAAGCCCATAGTTAAATTTAGAAAGTCTGGTAAAGTGTCTGATAACATCAACTTCCGACACTTCGCTTAATTCTTTTTTATCTTCTTCCAGATAATTTTCCGGCAGCAATTCTTTAATATTAATATCCTCAAACAGGTCTTCGGGAAATGAACAGCCAATTCTTCCCGAAACACTTTTTTCAAAGATTAGTTTCATTTTCTCCTCCTTACTGAGACAACAGGTCAGTAATGTGATTTAATTCATCTCTGTTAAATATTTCGGTTACTGCAAAAAGTAAAGTTTTCGCCATATTTTTCTTATCAGGATATATTGGTTGAATAGCAAGAGGGGGTACAAAGTTATTTTCCAATAAGATCTGATTAAGATTATCAATATCTCCCCTGTATTTGATTAAAAATTCGTTGAAATACGGATACTGAAATATTCTTTCAAATTTTCCGGTTTTCAATAGTTGAGTTTCCAGATAATGTGCCTTTTTTGTATTGAGCAGGGAATACTGATAGACTCCCTCTGTCCCCATTAATGATAAATAGATGTTGGAAGCAATCACGTTCAGGTTATGATTTGTGCACATATTCGAGGTTGCTCTTTCTCTTCTAATGTCCTGTTCACGAGCCCTGAAAGTCATAACGAAAGATCTTTTGCCATCCTTATCGGTTGTTTCACCGGCAATCCTACCAGGCAATTGGCGAATATGTTGTTTTTTGGTAGCCAGAAATGCATTATGTGGTCCTCCAAAATTTAATTCTATTCCAAAGGATTGTGAGTTTCCGGCAACAATATCAACATTCATACTGCCCGGAGCCTTTAAAATGCCAAGAGAGAGGGCCTCAGTGATAATATGGATAAGCATTGTATCTTTTTCGTGTACTACCCGGGAAATTTTTTCAATACTTTCAATGCCCCCCATAAAATTAGGACTTTGGATTAAAACAGCAGCAGTATCATCATTTAAAACCTGTTTTATTTGTTCAATAGGAGTTAATCCATTCAGGAAAGGTATTTCCCTGATTTTAATACCATGTGGGGCAAGATATGTTTTAATTGTTTCCCGGTAATGTGGATGAATCAGAGAAGAGATAATAATACTGCTTTTGTGAGTTAGCCTTAAGGCCATCAATGCTGCCTCAGCGGCAGCAGAAGCCCCATCGAAGATAGAGGGAACAACAACTTCCATTTTGGTTAATCTGGAAATATAACTCTGGTATTCAAACATAGCCTGTAATGTTCCCTGACTTAGTTCAGGCTGGTAAGGTGTATAACAGGTCCAGAATTCTTCTCTTTGCAAGAGAGCTTTTTCAGCTTCCGGTATAAAATGACGATAGGCGCCAGCTCCGAGCAATGGTTTCATTCTATAAAAGTCGGCGTTTTTCTGGGCTATCCTGGATATTTTTTCTTCCAGCTCGGTTTCGGACAGGGCAGGAGGTAGGTTTAGTTTTCTTTCCAGTCTAAGCTTTTCGGGAATATTTTCGATTAATTTATCGAAAGAAGATACCCCTATATCTTTTAACATTTCCCTTTGTTGCTCTTCTGTCGAGGGAATATATCTCATATTAATCACCCCTGTTTTTTTATTCTTTGCGATAATCAGAATATTCAGAAGCATTCATTAAATCATCAGTTTCTTCTGAATTATCCATTTTTATTCTGGCAAACCAGCCCTTACCATAGGGATCCTGATTGATAATTGACGGTTCATCAACAATATTCTGATTTATTTCTACAATCTCACCACTGATAGGAGAATAAACATCAGATACTGCTTTAACGGATTCAACAGTAGTTAACACATCTCCCTTACTGACAATCTCTCCCTTTTTTATATTTTCTACATAGACAATATCTCCTAATTGGTCCTGGGCATAATCCGTGATGCCAATTATCCCAATACCGTTTTCTAGCTTTAACCATTCATCATTTTTACTGTAGTACAGATCTTCAATTATTTTGCTAGACATATTTTTACCTCCAAATATGTTAATATTAATTAATAAATTGAATTTAAAATAAACCAATAGTATTACCATCTTTATCAATATCCACCTTCGTGGATGCCGGAACAGACGGCAGTCCAGGCATGGTCATCATAGTACCCAACAGGGGGTAGAGAAAACCGGCACCGGCTGAGGCACGAATATCTCGGATAGGTACTTTAAAATTCCGAGGTCTCCCTTTGATAGAAGGGTCATGAGAAAGGGAAAGGTGTGTTTTAGCCATACAGATGGGCAGGTTGCCAAAACCGGCAGATTCAAATAATTTGATATTCTTCTCTGCCTTGGATTGATAGGTTACTCCATCTGCACCATATATCTTGCTGGCAATGGTTTCAATCTTTTCCTTAATACTGGCTTCCAATGGATAGAGATGGTGAAAATCATTCTTTTTCTCACAGGCTTCTATCACAGCTCCGGCTAATTCGGTACAACCTTCACCTCCTTTAGCCCAGCCTTCATGGGTAACTACTGAGGAAGCACCTGCCTGTAATCCTTTTTCTTTTATCAATTCAATTTCCCCTAGAGTATCTGTAGGAAAGCGGTTTATTACTACCACCGGGGTGATTCCGTGAGCCAGGACATTTTCAATATGTTTCTCCAGGTTTTCACAACCTTTTTCAACTGCCGGTAAATTTTCCTGTGATAACTTTTTCTGATCCAGTGGTTTTCCGGCAATAACCTTAATACCTCCTCCATGCATTTTCAAAGCACGGATAGTACAGACAATAACAGCAGCATCTACCTCTAACTTGCTGGTACGGCATTTTATATTACACATTTTTTCAAATCCCATATCGGATCCGAAACCGGATTCGGTTACTACATAATCGGCAAGTTTGGTGGCAATTAAATCGGCCAATACTGAATTATTACCATGAGCGATATTGGCAAAAGGGCCACAGTGCATAAAACAGGGGCCATGTTCTAAGGTCTG
>CAZPII010000108.1:0-6005 GCA_964586485.1 uncultured Atribacterota bacterium
TAAGTTATCCGGTTGTTCCCAAAGGGGATGAAGAAATTCGTTTCCAGGTTAATGCTGATCACACTCCATATGATATTGATACAGTTTTGAAAGTACTGAAGAAATGGAAAAACAAAAAAAGTATCTAGTATCGGGTATCGAGTCAAAGACCAAAGACAAGAGATATATCCATGCCGGTGAGATTTTTTGTCTAAAACATCCCCATTTAGGGAACAATTAAGTAGAAGTAAATAAATATCGGATTAAAAAAAACTGATAAAGGCAAACTACTCGAAAGGGTAAGGCGCAAAGTCATGGGCCTAAAGTGTATCAAAGGATAGAAGAATACATGATGGCTGCCAGACCACCGGTTGTTTTTTTATTTCTAAGAATAATTTATATTTGAGGTGATGTAATGACAGGTAGTGTAATAATTCAAGAAGAAAAAGAAATACATTCGAAAACAGAACTTGCCGAACAATATCAATACTTAGTGAGTAAAATTGCTGAACAATTTAACGAAGCGGCTGAATCCCGAGAAAATCTGGAGGAAGTAGGATATATTGGACTGCTAAATGCTGTAAATCTTTATAATAAAAAAATCCATCAAATGAATTTTAAGACCTATGCCCAGATTCTAATTACTGAGGAAATGCACCAGTATCTGATGAACCACAATCGCCAGGTGGATACTCCTGATTGGCTGCTTCAGCTCAATCATAATATAGATCGATTTGTGATTAATTATCGGGAAAAAAATCAATCTTTTCCTTCGGTTTCAGAAATTGCCTCACATTTTAATATTAATACCTTTGGTTTAAAGGAAGTATTAAAAGCCAGGAATTCAATTAAAGATGGTCACTTCGGAAAAAAGTTTGAACAGGATTTTGATATATCCCAAATTCAGCCAAACTTAAATAATATTAAAAGTCAGTCTCACCAGTCTTTTAAATTACCGATTGAAGATTTGATTACCTTACAAAAAGCGTTCAAGCGAATAAAAACATTACAGGAAGGCATTGTTTATTACCTTTTTGTAATGGATTTAAGTGAGACTAAATTAGCCAAAATGCTCGGTATCTCCAATCAAAAAGCCAGCCAAATAAAAAAAGATGCTTTAAATAATTTACAGTAAGGCTAAACATACAAATGTTGAAAATGTAATAAAAACTGCCTTATTAGCTAATAAATATAACCAGAAGCCAAAAGCAGGATTTCAATGAAAACAAGCAAGTTTTTCAAGGTTTTACATGATAAAAAAAAGATTTATCTCCTGCCATTGATATTAGGATTTTCTTTACTTGGATTATTAATGGTAGCTAATGAAATATTTGATTTTTCTCGTCTAATAATTAATCCTTCTTCTCCGCCATCTCCTGTTGTCTGGTCCGATTTAGTCACCGGATTATTGATGTTAGTCATTGTTGCTGTTATTACTATTTTTGCCCTTGTTAAACAGTCTGAGAAGACAACCAGTGCAGAGGAAGCCCTGCATAAAGAGAAGGTTTTTCGATATAAGCTTATTGAAAAAGCTCCAGTATTTTTTGTAGCCATCAATCCGGATGGTAAGACACGTTTTATAAATCATACAATGCTTGATGCTTTAGGCTACCAGAAACAAGAAGTTGTAAATAAGGACTATCTTCAACAATTTGTCCCTGAAAAACAGCATAATATGCTCAAGAAAATATTTACAAGTTTACAACAAAATGGGTCCCCTACCTATAATGAGAATAAGGTGCTTACCAAAGATGGCCAGGAATTATGGATTCGCTGGTATGGCCAGCCGGTTTATAACAAAAGTAATGAATATCAATACCTTATTGGGGTAGGGATCAATATAACCGAGCAAAAAAAATCAGAACAGGAGCTGGGAAGCCAGCTACAAATCAATCAATTGTTACTGAATACCAGTCCGGTAGGGATTACTTTTGTAGACAAAGAGGGGAAAATTACTTATGCTAATAAACTTGCCGAGGAGATACTGGGATTAAGTAGGCATGAGATTAAAGAAAGAGACTATAATGACCCGAGATGGAAAATTGCTGACCTGGACGGAAATACATTCCCGGAAGAAAAATTGCCTTTTAACCTGGTAAAGAAACATAACAAACCATTTTTTGGGATTGAGCATGCTATCAGGTGGCCGGATGGCAGAATGGTTTTTCTCTCTATTAATGC
Organism: uncultured Atribacterota bacterium; assembly: GCA_964586485.1. Classification (GTDB taxonomy): domain Bacteria; phylum Atribacterota; class Phoenicimicrobiia; order Phoenicimicrobiales; family Stramentimicrobiaceae; genus CAYWJZ01. The sequence continues at coordinate 2,161 of CAZPII010000108.1, forward strand.
CGCACCAATATTAGATGAAAAAGGTAGTTTTCAGGGTGTGGTTTCTTCTCTGGTAGATATTACCGAGCAAAAGATAAAAGAAAAAGAGAGGGAAATACTTCTAAATATGGAAAGAGAGCAAATCAGCTTGATTAATATGGAACAGGAGATGGCCTTAAACCTTATTTCTGAAAAAGATTTTTCTGCAAAATTAAATAAAGTGTTAGAATTTGTTACTAAGATCATACCACATGATGGTGCTGATATTGCTCTCTTGGAAGGCAACTTCTTACATGTAATTGCTATTCAGGGATATAAAAATAGTCGTTGTCGAAAAATTGTAAAAAATTTAGAGTTAGACCTCAAAAAATATCTGATAGAAAAAGAAGCAGTTATTAAGAAAAAAGCTATTTTTATTCCTGATGTTTATAAAGATTCTCGTTGGGTAAAAATTCAGGGATTGGAATGGATTCACTCTTATATTAAAATTCCCTTTATTTTTGAGGGAATTGTATTAGGGACTTTAGGACTTGTAAGTGAAAAACCTAATGCCTTTAATATGGAGAGCATAAAAAAAATTGAAAGCTTTGTGCATGGTATTTCTATTGCCATCCATAATTATCAAAATTACTGCCAGCTGGAAAAAACCAGAGATGATATTATTTTAGCTATGACCCGAATTGTAGAAACCAGGGATCCATATACTGCCGGTCATCAGGAAGGTGTGGCTAATCTTGCTACAGCCATTGCCCGGGAAATGGGGCTAAAAAATGAGTCCATAGAAGCTATTAGAATTTCTTCCCTGGTTCATGATATCGGAAAAATCAGTATTCCTTCAGAAATCTTAAATAAGCCCAGCAAGTTAAACGAAATAGAATATAGCCTGGTTAAGAGTCACCCCCAACTTGGCTATGAAATACTAAAAGATATTTCCTTTACCTATCCGATTGCTGAGATTGTGCACCAGCACCATGAAAAAATGGATGGTACAGGTTATCCACGAGGTTTAAAAGGGGAGAATATCATGATAGAAGCCCGTATCATCTGTGTAGCAGATGTCTATGAAGCCATGGCCTCCCATCGTCCATATCGTCCTGCACTGGGTATCAAGGCAGCAGAGGAGGAATTACTAAAAAACAAAGGCATACTTTATGACCCCCAATGCGTAGATGCTTGCCTTAAAGTATGCCACAAAGAACAAATAGGGCCTATCTACGATAATTAGCATTAATTAGCATTTGCCTGAACCCTCCAAAGATCTTTTCATGCGGACTTGTCGCTTGCCAGCGAAAATTGACAAATCAAAAAAAGTGCTTTACTATGCAAAAAGGATTTATCAGATATTTTAAAACATTCCCCTACTCTTTTTAGAGAATTTATTATGAGAAAAAAGACAATAGATAACCTAAATATGGTATCGGTTTCAAAGTAAAATAAAAATAACAATATTAGCATAAGATCTTTTTAGGCTAAAATAATTTAAACTGATAAGGAGTTTGGCCATGGATAGAAAACCAGAATATAAAAATGAAATCCGAAATAAAAGTGTACCTTCTAAAAAAGAAGCCAAACCATTTCAGAAGGAGAAGAAGTATCAATTGATATTCGAAAATGTGAATGATGCTGTCTTTGTGCATGAACTGAAACCGGATGGAATGCCTGAAAAGTTTATTGCAGTAAACAGAGAAGCCCGAAATAGGCTGGGCTATTCACTGGAGGAATTACTTTCCATGTCTCCGGCTGATATTGACACCGCCGAGAGTAAAAAGAATATACCCCAGGTTATGGAAGAATTCCACAAGAAAGGATATATAACCTTTGAAGCTGTTCACCGAACTAAAGGTGGTAAAAAAATTCCGGTAGAGATTAGCTCAACCATACTTCCTTTTCAGGATAAAAGGTTAGTAGTCTCAGTTGCCCGGGATATCAGTAGAAGAAAAAAAGATGAAAAGATTATAGTCAGAAGTGAAAAGAAATACCGGACTATATTTGAATTATCTCCTGATGCAATTGTCCTTTTAAACAAAAAAGGTGAAGTGTTTGAAATTAATGGCCGTATGTCTGAATGGCTGGGATACAGCAATGATCAGGTTATTGGCAAAAGACTGGATGAACTGCCCTTTTTTGATGAGCAGAATAAAGAGAAAGTTATGAAGAATTTTCGCAGGAGAATTGCCGGGGAATGTGTCGAACCTTATCAGCTGGATTACATTACCAATACCGGTGAGCGCAAAATTGGCTTAATTAAAGCAACAGTTTTAGATGATGAAATAGCAGGGGAAATTCATGACCTTGTCATAATTTCCGATATAACTAGAGAAATAAAGGCAATAGAAAAATTAAGTAAATCAGAAAAGCGAAATCGGCTGATTGTTAAAATAATGCATAATATCGGTGCTATTCACAACTTAGAAGAAGTTTATCAAATTATAGTGGGAGAATTGATGCAGGAGATAAACTGTTCCGGTTATGCTATTCTTTCTTTGCAGGAGAATGGTTCTTTTAAGATTGCCGCCCGACAAGGTTTAATGGCAAAATTTAAAGAAACAGTTTTTCCTCCTGATACACCGGCTATCAGTAGTATCAAAAAGAATAGAAAATCTATTTATATCAATACAGTTGATGATAAAGAAGTTCAATTATTAAAAGGGTGTATACCTGCAGGAAGCAATATTCAATCATTGATCTGTGTTCCTGTATTAATTCATGACAAGGTTCGTTCTATAATTCATCTGGATTCCACTGAAAAAAATGCTTTTTCAGATGAAGATATCCAATTTGTGGAGTTTCTTGCTGAAATAATATCTTTTACTATTGAACGGATTGATCTTTACCATCAAATTGAAGAAATTTCTATTAGGGATGCCCTGACAGGCTGTTTTAACCGGCGAAAATTTGATATGAATATTGTTGATGAAATTAAACGTGCTAGACGCTATCATAGAGATTTATCCCTGCTGATGATAGATATTGACTGGTTTAAAAAATATAACGACTATCACGGGCACACCAGTGGAGATAATTCACTTAGGCAGTTGATAAGGTTAATAAATAAAGAATCCCGGGAAACTGACCGGCTTTACCGGTACGGAGGAGAAGAGTTTATTATGATTATGCCGGAAACCGGCAAGCTGGAGGCCTTAGCTCTAGCTAACCGCTTGAGGGGTGCTGTTGAAAGAGAAGAATTTAAAGGAGAAGAATTAAGCCAGCCAAATACAGATTTAACTATAAGTATCGGTGTTTCTGCTTTTCCTGATGATGGGAAAGGAATCAAACAGTTGATCGATGCTGCTGATCAAGCCCTTTATACTGCCAAAAGAAAAGGAAGAAACAGAGTCTGCGTGGCTTAGTGAAGAGGATGGTATCTATGAAATTAATAAGAAAACAGAAAAAGGTGCCTTTCAAGTCCAAGTTAACCGTAATAAGAAACCATAAAAGCAAGAATATCAGTAAGAATAAGAATGAGATACCTGAAAAAGAAATATCTAATGAGGATAGATTAAAAAAGCTGGAAGAATTATTTCTTTCAGGGCGACAGGAATTTATCAATCTTTTCCGGGAATGCCCGGAAGCATTGGTTTATACCAACATAGACGGAATTATCCTCTATGCCAATCATTGTTTTGAATTACTCACCGGTTACCGGGAAGAGGAGTTAAAAGGAAACTCCATTGTCTATTGTCTGAAACCGGAAGAAAAGTCCTCTTTTGAGTCAGATAACCGGGAATATTTTGAAACGACCATCATCGGAGATAATAATATTCACATAAAAGTATCTGTTAACAAGCGCTTTAACCAGACAGGGAACCGACTGGCTGGGATAATGTTTTCTTTTCGGGATATATACCAGCATATGAGAGAAAGAA
>CAZPII010000109.1:0-5937 GCA_964586485.1 uncultured Atribacterota bacterium
ATTCACCCGCCATTTCAACCCCGGTAAATCCCGCACCTACTACAAAAAAAGTTAGCTTTTTCTTTCTCTCTTTTTGATCTGTTATACGGCAGGCTTCACTGAAAGTATTCTGAATATGGTGGCGGATATTCACTGCATCATCATAAGACCAAAGTTGGAAGGCATGTTCTTTTGCTCCGGAAACTCCAAAAAAAGTCGGCTTAGAGCCAGCACTTAAAACCAGGTAATCATACTCATATTTTTTTCTCTTAGCAATAACCAATTTCTTCTCAAAGTCGAAGGAAGTTACAGTATCCAATTCAATATTAACTTTCCTGCCAGCAAATATTTTTTTCAAACTGGCTCTGATGCTTTCTTCTTCCACTCGATTTGCGGCTACCTCGTGGAGTTCCGTCAGCATTACATGATAGGGATTCTTATCGATAACTGTAATTGAAACCGTGCTATCCTTTTTGAACTTCTTGGCTAATTTTTTTGCAGTAAGAATGCCGGCATATCCTGCACCGACAATAACAATCTTTGAACTCATTTTTTTCTCCTTATAAATTTTTGTCTTTGCCTTAGTCTATTTACTGGATTCCCTTCTATAATAGAGAAAATCACAAGCAAAGCTTACAAAACCAACTGAATTTCCTGAAATAGCTAAATTAGATGTTATTCTAAGGAAATTTTTTTTCTTTGGTAGTCTAGTTTATTATATTTTCAGACACAACTAAATTTGTCAAGATTAACTGTCTCTTTGTCATTATATCCTGATTTTTTCCATTTTTAGATTTCCACTAAGAGGTGCTCCTAATTGTCGATTTTTAAAATTCCTGCTTTAGCAAAATTTTCCGGTTCCATTTCTTTAATTACGATTCTAACTGCTTCTTTTGGACATTTTAAAATATCTGTAATTACATCTGTTACTCTTCTAACCATTTCTCGCTTCTGTTCTATGGTTCTTCCTTTTAGCATTTCCACTTCTAAATTGGGCACAATAGTTACCTCCTTTTTTAATAATTAATAGTACTTAATAATGAGGAAAAATTATTGTTAGTTTTAAGCCCTGTATTCGTAAATTAATTTTTAATCCTCATAATCTTCATATCCCAAAGGTTTGTCTTCTGCCATATCAAAAACCATTGATTGTATTTCATAATCAAACCATTTCTCAAATACCTTCCAGGATCTATCCTTGGGCCACATTTCAGGATCGGTATACCATCCGCTTAATTCATGTTCAAATATTTCTGCGAAATGTTTTTTGAGAAATTTTTGGTATTCATTAAGCTGATCATATACCGGGATAAGATAGACATACTTTGAGTCAAACCCTTCTATTTCTAAATCTTCCGGCTTTAATTCCTGACCAGGCGGATCGTATTCTTTGCTGGTATAAATCAACCAGTCAATAAAAGGCTTTTTAACCTTTACAATTAGTGCGGAACGATTGATATCCGGATAATAAAACTCATCCATTTTAATCATGCCTCCTAATAATTGTAGTTCTACCTTTTAAAGGAGATCAAATCCCTTTAGTATCACTATCCTACACTAAACTTTAATTCTTTTAAAGACTTACTCAACCATATTAGAAAAAAATTCAGACTTATAGTAAAACAATACTTGTTGCTCAAATTTTTGAAAAATTGTTTTTCTATTTTTTATAATATTTAAACATTTGCCTAAAAACCAAAAACTAACTACCTGTTTTACCTGAGCTTATCACGGGTAAAATATCCTATAATACAGTAAGCCAATCCATTCGTGTAATGCTCGTAAGTTGTGGTCCCAGGAAAAGCGATTGGGAAGAATATTCAATATTCCCGGTTTGTTATTCTCAAATAAATAATTGACCGGTGCAGGAATAATAGTAATATCACTATTTTCAAATACCTGAGCGGAACGCCGCATATGAACAGCACTGGTTACCAGAATAATTTCATGATACCCCTGTTGTTTGATCTGTTCTATAGTAAAATGAGCATTTTCGAAAGTAGTGCGAGATTGAGTTTCTTTATAAATATCTTCCCTGGAAATTCCCAATTCTACCAATACCTCTCCCATAACGTCTGCTGCAGGAATATTTCCGCTAAAACCGGGAACAGTTCCTCCGCTTAACCAGACAGGGCATTCCACGTTTTTATAAATACGGTAGGCGCCATATAAACGTGCCAGAGTAACCTCTCCAATTTCAGTACTCCCTTTTCCCTCAGCCAAACTGTCTTCTACAAACCCTCCTCCCAGAACAACTATAATCGGATTAACTAAGTTGAGATTATCTATCTGTGTTTCTTGCAGATAAATATAGTCATCTTCCAATTGTTTCAAAAGAATATATTCACCGACCCAGGAGCTGAATAAGTACAGAAGGAATATCAACAACACACTCAAAAAGATGGCAATTTTTTTTCTATCCAAAAGAAAGAGGAAAAAAATCAATAAAACAACAACGATGATTCCTCCTGGCGGAAATATCCATTGCATAATGATCTTTCGCAATAAAAGCGGATTTAATATGGCTGACATTGATATTTTTCTCTTATATTGTCATTCTTACATTGAGTGAGGCGCTTTTTGTCTTTTTTTAGTATCTCTAAGTTTTCTTTAATACCCTGGGACAGCCAATCATGACCCGAATTAGAAGAGATAGAGTAAAACATCCATTTTCCGATTTTGCGGCAGCCGATTAAACCTGCCTCTCTTAAAACTTTCAGACTGTGGGAAATTCTGGATTGTTCCATATCCAGAGCACAGGTGAGCTCACAGACACAAAGCTCACCTGCTGTTAATATCATATAGATACGCACCCGTGTTTGATCAGATAAAGCACTGAATATTTTTAGGTATTCTTCCATAATTCTCCCGACTTATTTATTGGTTTGCAATATCAATATTAACTGGTAAGGCAATATTCAGATAAATATAATCCTGTATTTGCTCTTCGATATTCGGACCTATCATCTTTTCCCTATCTATACGGATAACCACTTCCTGTTCTTCCCCGGCAGAAAGAGTCATCTCCCGGCTCACCGGTTCCAGATAATCTACAGAAGATTGAACAGAAACCAGTCGCAAAATATCTTCACTATTATTCTTTAGAAGAATTCTTACTTCATATCTACTTTCATCGTCCTCTGTCAAAGTAACATCCTGTAAAGATTTGATAGAAATAAGGTTTTCCTTTTCTTTAATATACCCTTCAATTCTCAAGGTTACATTTTTCCTTTTGGGGTCACTGGTAACCAGACGGATATATTCTCTTACTACACCTGTTTCCTGTTCGCTTGAATCATAGGTAAATTCTATTTCTATATTTTCTTGCGGTGCTAAAACTTTCGGAAGTTCAAACATTTCCCGGTCATAGTAGATATGTTCAGGAGCTTCAATACTTTCTATATCCAGACCAAGATCTCCCTGATTTGAAATTGCAATATTACGAGTAGCCGATTCACCCTTTGCTAGTAACCCTAATTCCCACCGATAAGTTGATAACTGAATTTCCGGAGCCGGGACATGCTCGACATCAGCCTTGATAGCAATCTTTTTCCTTTGATTTTCCGGATCATTACTATAAATATATACCGACTGAGTTACCATACCTTCATATCCTCTCGGATTAAAAGTGACTTCCAATTGACCTGTTTTGCCGGGGAGAATTTCCTCTTCGGACAACAGTGTGGCGGTGCAGCCACATGGAGCCTGCACTCTTTCTATTAACAATTTCTCTCCACCTTCATTCTTCAAAGTAAAAAGATAGGTTTGCTTCTCATCCGGACCAATTTTTCCCAGATCTCCCACTTCCTCGGATACGGTCAAAACCGGAGGACCGGAATACTGATGACTAACATTGCTCAATAAAACACCTATTCCCACAAAAATTACAATAATAAGAACGGTTATTAATAAAAACCATTTCTTTTGCATTTCTATTTTACACCTCAATTATGATAAATATTTAAAATTAAAAACTTCAATCCTATGAATACTATGAATATATGATGATATTAGCATATCAACATTTATTTTTCTAGTAAACAACACAACCATATAGCAGATAGCTTTAAATATCGCTAAACCAAAAATATTTTCTTTTCTTCTGCTGTCCTTTTCTCTATTTTCCCGATAACCCTGCTGGCAGTAAATCCCTGCTCCTGTAATAGATTTATTACCTCTTTTGTGTCCTCTTCACCAACAGAGATCAGCAGTCCACCTGAGGTTTGAGCATCGTATAATAATATTTCTTCAGCCCAATCAAGTTCCCTTATCTTTTTTACAGCACAGGAAAAGATCTGCTGGTTTGCCTTGGTCCCACCGGGAATCATATTCTGCAGAGAAAGATCATGGGCTTTTCCCAGCAATGGTACATTTTCCACCTGAAGACGGGCAAAAAGATTTTCACCTTCCAGCATTTCGCTGAGATGTCCAAGAAGACCAAAACCCGTTATATCGGTCATGCTGTGAACGGATAATTTTAAAACAGAATCGGAAATATCATTCAATCTGCTCATCCAGTAGATTGCTTCATCTGCTTCCGATTCTTCTATAAATTCTTTTTTCAGAGCAGTAGAAACAATACCGGTCCCCAGTGGTTTGGTTAATATCAGGGAATCTCCCTCCTGGGGGGTATGGTTTCTAATTAATTTTTCGGGGTGCACAATTCCCAATACTGCCAATCCGTATTTGGGTTCCTGGTCTTTTAAACTGTGCCCTCCCACCAGGATCGCCCCGGCTTCCCTTACTTTTTCCACTCCGCCTTTGATAACATCATCCAAATCCTCAAGTCGATCAGCGGGGAAACAAACAATATTTAAAGCCAATAGCGGTTTTCCACCCATGGCAAAGATATCACTTAAGGCATTAGCAGCAGCAATTTTTCCAAAAATATAAGGATCATCTACAATAGGAGTGATAAAATCGACGGTAAAGATGACTGCAGTCTCCTGATTAATTCGATAAACTGCTGCATCTTCATTATTTTCAAAACTGCTTAATAGATTTTTATCCTGGATATGATTAAATTTTTTCAGAATCTCACCGAGATCCTGATAACTTATCTTAGCTGCTCATCCGGCAGCAGAAACCAGCTGCATCAATTTCTTCTTATCTGACATTTGTTTCACCCCCTTGCCTTTTTACCATTAATCCGATATTTTCTGATTTTTTAATACCCTCTTGTTTTCTCTTCTCAAGGTTATACCCTCCTCATCCATTTTCGTCAATAGGGGTACAATATATTTACGGCTGATATGCAATAAATCTCTAACCTGGCCAATAGTTATACTTCCTTTTTCTTTTAAATATTCAATTATTTTGTTCTTCATTTCCCGATAAACTCTCGGTGTAATTAATATTTGCTCTTCTAAAGAAATTATTTCTCCGTTTTTGATTAAATGCTGAATAAGTTCACCATTTGAAGAAAATTGAGAATTCAGTTCTTTTGCAGTAGGCAGCTGTCTGAAGTCTTTTTCAATATAGTCCAGAATATTTTTAACTATTTCTTTCTGCCTGGTTGATAGTAAAACCTTATGCTCAAAAGACGCCACCTCTCCGTTTTTAATCCTGATTTGCTGGGCTTGAACCAGATAATCCATAAGACCGGTGAACAAATCATCGGACAGTCCGGGTAACATGTTTTTTAGTTTAATCATGGGAAAACTTGCTTTAAAGGGATAATCCCGGTGTATTTGCTTTAAATTATCGATTGCCTGACTGATTTGTTTTCTCCAGTATTTATTATCGATAACCCAATTTCTGATGAGGAATAGCTGATTTTGACTATTAAGTGAATCCAATGTCTGTTTTATTTCTTCATCTGAAAAAGGGCTGTTAACCAGTAACTCATCCCTTTCTATTACCAGGTATTTCTGCAGCTCTGTCAATATAAGCTGGACAATATCTATATCTTTTCTTTTTTCCAGCCAATCATGCCACTGAGGTTTAGTAAAACTATGT
>CAZPII010000110.1:0-5922 GCA_964586485.1 uncultured Atribacterota bacterium
GTATAGCCACCATCTATAATTAGTTCACTGCCAGTAATAAATTTAGACTCATCAGATGCGAGATATAGAACACCGTAGGCAATATCATCAGGATCGCCGACATGTCCAATGGGATGACGGCTATCAAGCTGGTCTCTAAATGCATCAACTCCCTCCGGTGAATCCTTAGCCAGGGCCTCTACAAGCGGAGTCCATATAAATCCCGGGTGGATAGAATTAACCCTAATATTGTCCTTTGCATATATTAGAGCATCATTCTTGCTCATCAGTCGAACGGCTCCTTTAGTTGCATGATATGCTGGCAAATCTGCAGCACCTACAAGTCCATAAATAGAAGACATATTGATAATGCTCCCGGCGCCAGATTCTTTCATGAATGGTATAGAATGTTTTGTACAAAAGAAAACACCTTTGACGTTGACGCCCATGACTTTTTCCCATTCCTTTTCGGAAATTTCATGAGTCGGTTTATTAACTCCTGCGATACCGGCATTGTTAACAAGTATGTCTATTGAACCAAATTCGTTAGCAATACTGGAAAAAGTTGTACTAACCTCATCTTCATTTGAAGTGTCAACGTGCCAATACTTTGCAAAACCACCCAATTCTTTAATTTCCGCCGCTACTTTTACTCCTTCTTCATCTGCTATGTCTGTTACGGCCACTTTTGCTCCTTCTCTGGCTAATAATAGACAAGCTGCCCGACCAATTCCTAATGCACCACCCGTTACGACGGCTACTTTACCTTCTACTCTTTTCATGATTTGCTCCTTATTGTATTGATATTTGATTACCTTAATCTTTTCAGTCAAACGTGCCCGTTGCCTAACATATTATGTTCAACTGTTTGTTCATAACTTACAGGGGACGGTTCTCTGTGTCAGACTCTTCTAATCTGATACAAAGCCAATCCTGTCAATCTGGCCAGCTGTCTTAAAGAACAGCCATTTAATTCTTTGAGATATTTCAATACTTTTTGCTGGGTCTTATAGACATTGCTCATCATCACAGGCGCAGATATTTCGTTAATTAAAGCCTCTGGTGATGTGGTGCTGATTGCATTACTGCTTTTGGTGCGGGCCTATTTGGGCATCAGGAGCTCCCCTTGGCTAGGAGATAATTGATAGACATATTCTATAATATTAATATCAGAGAAAACTGTCAAACAAAGAACCCCGTCTGTGTCTACGCCACTTTATCCCATGATAGAATTGCGATGTCTTGATGGTATGGTATAATTCTTAATGAAAATATGATTATTAATTTCTCAAAGGAGCTTCATGGCTAGCAGAAAATATTTTGGGAAAACCTGGTGGGGTAATGCCTGGGTAGAAGCCATTACAAAGATTGATTATAATACCAACCGCTTGCCCAGAGGAAGGACTTATGCCAATACCGGCAAGGTGCTCAATATCCAATTTCGTGAAGGTATTGTGGAAGCAAAAGTAAAAGGTAGGAGGGCAAAACCTTACCAGATCACTATTACACTAAAAAAATTTAACAATGAAGAAATAAAAAAAATACAATCCTGCATTTCTGAGGACCCCTATTTGGCTTCAGAATTAGCTATGGGAAAACTGCCTGAGGAATTATTATCCCGGCTTTCTCAAAATAGTATTTTTCTTCTACCAACTTCCTGGCATGATTTTGAAGCAAAATGCTCCTGCCCGGACTGGGCAAACCCCTGTAAACACATCGCTGCAGTCTATTATCTTATTGCCAATGAGGTAGATAAAAATCCTTTTATTTTATTTCACCTTCGGGGTATAGAGACAAATACCCTCATGCTGGCTGCCGGCTTTGCAGAATCTCTTCCAACAACAGATGAAATCAAAGAAAATTTTATTCCTTTTGACCAAACTAATCCTATTGCTAAAATGAATAAAAGTGATGATGAAATAGAAGCCGAACTTACTTCTATTTTAGACAGTCTTTCTCAAGAAAAGGATAACAAACCTATTTTTAATCTTTTAGATGAATCACCTCTATTTTATTCCCAGGGTAATTTTAAAAAGATTCTCCTTAAGGCATACCAAAATATAGCAAAAGGTGTTGAAAAGTTACAGTTGCTTGAAAATTACCCCCATTGGTTAGCATCCAATATAATATTACTAGACCCGGAAAACAAAAAAGAGCAATCATTACCAGCAACATCTTTTTTTATCTTCTCAGAAAAAAATACCCTTCAAGATTTGGATGGGTTATTAAAGAAAATCGTCATTCCGGAAGAAATAGACGGAAAATTAATGCTAAAAAGAAAAACAGGATGGTTATCACCTGCCGAAACCGTCATCGACTATTTTATCAAATTACCATTACAGATTACCCTTGATAAAGCCTCTTCTGGAGCAAGGCTACTGAGTATTACAACCACCATTGCCTTGGCTTTAGCGAAAACATCTTTATTCCTGCCACAGATTAAGAGTGACCTTGAAGGTCATTTTTTTATTTATTATACTCCACTTAAACAGCTTAAAATTACCCAGAAAATCATTGATTTTTTAACAGAACTCACCCCACCAAACTTTTTTTATCATCGAAAAGAAAAATCTTTTCTTATTAGGCCTCTTGCTGCCGAATCCCTTCTCTCAATTATCCTTACACGTATCGTGCATCTCTTTTCCGATATCAAGGAGCTGGATAAACTTTGTAATGTCTTTTTTGGCGGTACCTATTACCAGGCTCAAAAATTTAATGAAAAACAGACGGCCAGGGTCATTCATTATTGGTTGAGCATATTAAATCTTGGTAACAATGATTTTACTTCAGTGATCAAAATTAAAATCCCTGCCATGGAAAAAAGAAAAACTTTTTTTCAGTTGCAAGTCGAGATTTTAAATAAAAAAGACCCCTTGTCCCCTCTACTTCCCCTACAAAAACTATTTACCATAAAAAATAATGTTTTCTCACAACCTGCCCAAAAGGTTCGCCTTTCCATTGCCAAGCAAATTTCCATGGCTTCAAGCTATTTTCCACCTCTCAAAACGGTTCTTAGTAGCAAGGGAAAAGAATTGCCTCTTATTAATCCTTTGGAAATGTCCAAATTGATTAAAAATGGTCAGTATATATTAAACATGTTGGGTATGCGTATCGTGTTGCCAAAAGAATTAAAGGTAATTTCCTCACCCAAACTTTCCCTTAAAGCCAAATTAAAGGGTAAAAAGAAACAAGGCGTATCTTTTCTGAATCTAAAAGATATACTCTCTTTCTCATGGGAGGTGGCCCTTGGTAATAATAGGTTAAGTCAGGAAGAGTTTCTGAAGCTTGTTCAGTCGGCTTCAGGGGTTGTGAAATTCAAAGACCATTTTCTATTACTGCAACCTGAAGAAGTGGCCCAGATTATAAATAAAATAAACGAGCCAATACCAGAACTATCTTCATCTGAAATATTAAAAGCAGCATTAACCGGAGAAACAGATCATGCCACTCTCTTTCAGACTGACCAAAAGATCCAAAAAATAATAAGAGAACTTAGCAGTTTCAAACATATCAAAATACCCACAACACTTAAAGCAGTGCTCAGGCCTTATCAAATAAGGGGATTTCAGTGGTTATATTCCAATACTAACAAAGGCCTTGGATCATGTCTGGCTGATGATATGGGTTTGGGTAAAACCGTACAGGCCATTTGTCTTATCCTAAAAATTATAGAAGAAAAAGAGCTTCACCATCCTGCCCTGGTTATTTGTCCGACTACCCTGATAGGAAACTGGCTAAAAGAATGCCAAAAATTTGCACCATCTTTAAATATTTTGACTTATCATGGTACAAATCGCCAACTTACTACTACCTCGGCCGACTTAGTCATCACCAGTTATGGGCTGGTACGCCGGGAGTCGGCTAAATTCCAAAAAAGAAAATGGGGTCTTGTCATTATTGATGAAGCTCAAAACATAAAAAATGCAGATAGTAAACAAAGCAGGGCAGTAAAGGCATTGAAATCCGGTGCGTCTATTGCTTTAAGTGGAACACCAGTAGAAAACCGATTAAGTGAACTTTGGAGTATCTTCGATTATTTAAACCCGACGTATTTGGGTAGTCAAGCTAATTTTATTCGTCGTTTTGCCATACCCATCGAAAAATACCGTGACCATAAAAAAATTGATCTGCTTAAAAAGGCTACTGCTCCTTTTATGATGCGCCGGATGAAGACAGACCGCTCCATTATCAAAGATTTGCCAGATAAAATCGTAAAAAATGAATACTGTTACCTGACCAAAGAACAGACTGCCCTTTATCAGCAAATTGTAAATGCGAATATGCCGGATATTTCTGAAGCTGAGGGGATCGCCCGCCGTGGACTTATTTTTTCCTTGATAACTTCTTTAAAACAGATCTGCAATCATCCCATTCATTATACCAAAAAAGGAAATGTTCTCAGGCAGCATTCAGGTAAATCGGAGATGACCATTTCATTATTGGAAAAAATTACCTCTTCGAGAGAAAAAGTGCTCTTGTTTACCCAATACAAAGAAATGGGAAATTTGTTAACACAATTAATCCAAAATGAATTTCAATTTGAACCTTATTTTTTTCATGGCAGCCTTACGAGAAAAAAACGAGAAATGATTATCGAGGATTTTCAAAGCAATCATCATTCTCCGGTTATGATTATTTCACTGAAGGCAGGGGGCACCGGTCTTAATCTTACTGCTGCCACCAATGTGATACATTATGACCTCTGGTGGAATCCTGCGGTAGAAGACCAGGCAACTGATAGGACTTATCGCATCGGGCAAACAAAAAAAGTCATGGTACACAGACTCATAACCATCGGTACATTTGAAGAAAAAATTGATGAAATGATCAAGGCCAAAAAGGAGTTATCCAATTTAATTGTCTCCGGGGGTGAAAGATGGCTAAGTGAACTATCCAATCAGGAGTTAAAAGAAATATTCAAATTAGGTTAAATATTTTACTCTTTTATACGATTATAAAATCAAATTTTTTGATTTGATCAGATTCTTAAATACTTTTAAAGACTAATTTATCCCCATCACAATAAACACAATACCCTCTTATCTATTTCCCCTGGTAATAATATAAATCGTATTCTCAAAATTGATTCTCAGTGGCCTGACCATGGGATAAATTTAGGGTATTAAAGTGTGAATGTTAAATATGAAGACCTGAACCCCAGATTTTTCTTGCTTCTTTCTAGTTTTCAATTTTCATTTAATAGATTCTTCAAAGTATCATAGGACCTGTCAATTCTTATAAAAGCATATTTTTTTGTTTTAAAAAACTTTGCTTTGTGGCTATGAGTTCGATGATTTACTGAAATATTTTTTACTGGTTTTAATGAAAAGCCGCTTATAATGTCTCCCTTTAATTGGTCTTCTTTATTCAAATGTGATTTTGGATTTACTTTAAAATCTTTTGGCTCTAATTCAGCATTAATTTCAGCCCATGCATCATTGCCAATTTCAAAAGGGTAAATAGTACATTTAAGTATATCATTGGGCTCGGGCCTAAATGGGATAAATCTCCTTCTAAAAGAACATGAAATGATTTTGCCTTCAATTGATTCATTTGTATTTTAAAAAATCATACAAAAGCTTTCTTCTCTTCTTTTTTAATTAAAGAGACGGCTTCTTCGATATTTTCATCTTTGCAACTAAATATATTTTTCAATTCCTGTTTAGTAAAATCTAAATTGGTTTCTTTAATTAAAATATATATCTTTTTTGCTAACTCTTTTTTATCTAATTGAACTAAATTATTTAAAAATCTATTTGATATTTCTTCAAATTCTTTTTCTTCAATACCTCCCATGGTATATGTTAAGTAGTACCCATTGTATTCTAATAGCTTTTTTTGTTTTTTTATAACTTCTACAAGAAAATTTTTTATTTCATTAATTCTATGAAGTTTACTTACAAATTCTTGAGTAGATATATAATCAGTAACAACCGTTTCCGT
>CAZPII010000111.1:0-5895 GCA_964586485.1 uncultured Atribacterota bacterium
TCAGATGAGGGTGAAATCAAATTAAACGGTACTTCGGTTTATGATATTGATCCGGTGCAGCTTAGAAGAACTATCGGGTACGTAATTCAGGAAATTGGTTTATTTCCACATTTTAACGTTTTTGATAATATTGCCACCGTTCCAAGGCTTTTACACTGGGATGAGAAGAAAATCAAAAAAAGAGTAGAAGAATTATTAGATATGGTAACTTTGGATTCCAGTTATGCTTATCGCTATCCCTTACAGCTTTCCGGTGGAGAAAGACAGAGGGTTGGTTTGGCCCGTGCCTTAGGCGCTGACCCTGAAGTATTGCTTATGGATGAACCATTTGGAGCTATAGATCCGATCAATCGTCTAAAACTCCATGATTCCTTTCTGGAAATACAGGACGAAATTAAAAAGACTATTGTTTTCGTAACTCATGATATCAATGAAGCTATTAAATTGGGTGACAAAATTGCCATTATTAGAGATGGTAAGTTGGTCCAGCATGCTGATTCTACTGAAATATTATACAATCCAGCTGATCAATTTGTAGAAAGTCTATTGGGTCAGGATCGCAGTCTAAAGGCCCTCACTTTAAAGAGAACAAAAGATTTTACCAATAAAGAAAATGTGTTGGCAGTTGATAAGGACACATCCCAGGATAAAGTTTTAAAACAACTACAGGAAAAGAATCAGGTTATTGCTTTTGTTCTGGATAAAAACGAAAAATTAGTTGGGAGATACTGGCTGGAAAAAACAGGGGAAAAAGGTAAAGTTGAAATTAATTATGATAAAAACCCAATTAGGACTGAACAGAACAATACCTTAAATGAAAGTCTCTCCAACATGTTTGCCAGCGGTGAACAAATACTTCCGGTAGTGAATCGTCGCAGTAAATTTTTGGGTGTTATACGTCTAAGCTATATATTCGACGAATTTAATAAGTAAAATTAAATGAAGAAAACAAGAATAGGAATATACAATGAATTTATTTCAATATGTTTCAGAAAATTATAATAATATACTCGGTCTTTTTGTGGAACACTTTTTTCTCTTCCTGATTTCGTTAATTGTTACCACTATTATTGGTGTTACCTTAAGTATTATTGTCACAGATGAAGGAAAAGAAAAAGTTGGCCAGGTTATTCTATCTATTACCGGAGCAGCTCAGGCTGTTCCCTCTATTGCCGTAATTGCCCTGGTATTTATTTATGTAGGTATCGGGAAATTTCCGGCTATTATTTCACTGATTATCTATAGTCTTGTTCCCGTCATATTTAACGCCACATCAGGGATCCTAAGCGTCCCTAAAGGAGTCATTGAAGCTGGCAAGGGTATGGGGCTCACCAAAAAACAAATTCTCTGGAAATTAAAAATCCCCATTGCCATACCGGTTATTATGGGTGGTATCCGCAGTGCCGCCACTATTATTATAGGAACTGCAGTCATTGCTTCTGTTATCGGCGGCGGAGGTCTTGGTGATTTGATTTTTACCGGTTTAAAATTAGATCGACTGGATTATTTGATAGTTGGAGCTGGGTCCTCGGCAGTATTAGCGATTATAGTTGATCGTATTTTAGCTTATGCCGAAAAAATAATTACCCCAAAAGGACTTAAGATAGAAAGATAAATAAACAAATAAGGAGGAAATTTCAATTATGAAGAAAAACTTGACAGTATTAACAATTATTTTGTGTTTAGTGTTAATGGTAAGCAGTATGGGCGTCTTTGCTCAGGATAAGAAAATTAAGGTGGGTGCCAAGGATTTTACTGAACAATATGTGATAGGACATATGATGTCAATTTTACTGGAAGAAAATGGCTTTGATGTATCAGAACAGTTTGGTACCGGAAGCACAGTTACTCGAAATGCATTAGAATCGGGTCAGACTGACTTATATGCAGAATACACCGGAACAGCTTCTTTGGTCTACTTAAAACACGATGAAGTAATTACTAACCCAGATGTTCTCTATGAAAAGGTAAAAGAAGAAGACCTGGAAGAAAACAATATTGTTTGGTTAGAGCGTTCAGATATTAATAATACCTATGCCATTGCAATTACTGAAGAAAAGTCTGAAGAAACTGGAGTTAAGACTTTATCTGAACTTGCAGAATATGTAAATGAGAACCAGGAACTTATCTGGGCTATTGACCATGAGTTTGCCGAAAGGGCAGACGGGTTACCCGGTCTGGCCGAACATTATGGAATGGATATTCCAGAAGATAATATCAAGATAATGGAAATTGGTTTAACCTATGAGGCTGTAGATCGCGGGCAGGCAGATATTATGATGGTTTTCGCCACAGATGGAAAAATAAAAAGATATGATCTTCGGGTATTAGAAGATGACCAAAACTTTTTCCCGGTTTATAATATCTGTGTAACCGTTAGAAAAGAAGTGCTGGATCAATATCCGGAAATTGAAGAAATTTTGCAACCCATTTCTGAGTTGACCAATGAAGCCATTCAAGAATTAAACTATCAGGTTGACACTACTGGTTTACCTGAAAAATTGGTTGCCAAAAACTACCTGAATGAGCAAGGCTATCTCGACTAATCTAACGAAAAACAAAAAAGTAAAAATAAAAAAACCGCTTTCTTGCATCAAGAAAGCGGTTTTTTTATTTATCATTTATCTTCTTGGATAATTCAGATTATCACCTATTAAGTTTTATGATAGGCTTCTCTGCCATATTTTTTTAGAAAGGGGATCAATCCACCACTTTGAATTATCCGAATCATCTGTTCGGGTAATTTGTCTTCAATTTGAAATATTTCCCTGTTATCAAGACTGCTGATTGTTCCCTGTGCAATATTAATATTGACTATTTCACCCGTAGAAATTGTCTGAGAAAGATCGGAAGACCGAAAAATAGGCAAACCAACATTAATTGCGTTTCGAAAGAATATCCTGGCAAAAGAACTTGCAACAACTGCTTTGACTCCCGCACATAAAAGTACTCTAGCTGCATGTTCTCGGCTGGAACCACAACCAAAGTTTTTCCCGGCAACAATTATTCCACCTTCTTTTTTTATTTTCTCATAAAAATCTGGATCAGCATCTTCCATCACATGTTTTGCCATTTCCTCAGGTAAAGTTAAATACAAGTAGCGACCTGGATAAACCTGGTCGGTATCAATATCATTGCCAAATTTATATACTTTTCCTAAAATTACTTTTGAAAACTTCATATTTTTTAGCTTATCCTTATCATTTACATTTTAATATATTTTTATTATTTTATTGCTCGCTTATTTTCCTTGGATCAGTTATTTTTCCATAAACTGCAGTAGCTGCTGCTGTTGCCGGGGAAGATAAGTAAATATTGGCTTCTGTACTTCCCATTCTCCCGGGAAAATTCCGGCTAGAGGTGGAAATACAAGATTCTCCGGGAGCCAGAATACCCTCATGCGCCCCCAGACATGGTCCACAGGAAGGGGTCACTATTGTTGCACCTGAATCGAGTAACGTTTGAATGTACCCTTGTCTAATACATTGTTTTAAAATCAGACCAGAGGCAGGAATAATTAGAAGCCTTGTCCCGGATGAAACTCTCCGTCCTTCCAGCATTTTGGCTGCAACCTTAATATCATTTATTCTCCCACCAGTACATGTCCCAATAACAACCTGGTCAATATTTTGCCCCTCAATTTCATCAACACGTACTACCTTATCTACCTGGTGTGGAAGAGCAATCTGGGGTATTAAAGAGGAAATATCAAATTTCCTGACAAACTGAAAATCTTCACGGCTGACTTTCGAATATGCCAAGAGATCCATAAGGTTATTTTTCTGTGATTCATTTATTTTATAACCTAATTGATGAAAATAAGCAAAAACTTTCTCATCAGGTTGAATATAAGTTGCCTTGGCGCCCATTTCTACAGCCATATTGCATAATACCAATCTCTCATCCAAATTTAACCACTTTACAGTATCTCCGGAAAAATCAATTGCCCGATAAAGGGCCGCATCAGTACCTAATTGAGAAATAATATGAAGCATAATATCTTTGGCCATAACATTGGTCTGAGGTATACCCTTAATAATAATTTGGATAATCTCCGGAACCCTTAACCATATTTCGCCTGTATAAAGAATTCCTGCCATATCGGTTGCTCCTACACCGGTAGAGAAACAACCATATGCACCATGTGTAGTGGTATGAGAATCAGTACCTACTAAAATCATTCCTGGTCTTAGCAATCCTGATTCCGGGACAACCTGGTGACAGATCCCCTTATTAACGTCAAACAGATGTTTTATGCCCTGTTCATGTACAAAATCACGCATCTTTTTTTGATTAGAAGCTGCTTGAATGGTAGGAGACGGGGCATAATGGTCCATAATAAAAGCAATCTTATCTGCTGACCAAACACGATTATCCCCGATATCCTTAAAGGATAAAATTACTTGCAGGTATAAATCATTAACAAAGGCAACATCAACAGGTACTGTTATAAAGTCACCGGTTGTTATTTTTTCTTCGCCACAAGCATTAGCTAAAATGTTGTGCAATGAATGCATTTTTTACTCCGGACTTTGCTTATTTTTTTAATTTTGGGAGAACCGTACATCCGGAAGGGATAACATAACTTTTAAAATCATTACTATGTTTTTCCCGAATGTAATCTATTGCTTGTTGAATATTTTCATATGGTGTCATAAACATTTTTGTTACTTCATTTGCGTCAAGAGAAGAAATAAGAATAATTTGCACTTCTTTGGCAACTTTAGCAATAGCATACGCTTTGTGTCCACCTAATACAAAATGTTTCTTTATTCTTCTTTCAATATCTTCGATGGAACTTGCTTCTTCAATCCATTTCTGGCAAATAGAATTACCCAAACCTTCTCTGCATTCTGCCACTAAGATTATTGTTCCTCCTGTTTTAACTGCTTGATAGGCATTATCCAGAGCCTTCTGAGCCTGATATATATTAATATCTTTCGGATATCCTCCCGCACTGACAATGACAACTTCTGCTTTCTCTTGAATCGGGGAAAAATAAGTATTCTGACATATATTAACTCCAATATCCCAGGAAGCCTGCAACTCGCCTGCTACAATATCAATAATATCACCATTCTCATCAGTAATTGTATTAATATTGAAATCCACTTTTACTTTTTGAGCAGCTTCTGTCATTTCCTCATGGACAGGATTACCTGCCAGATTACCAGTTAAGGCTTTTTGATGGACCATGTTTGAATGGTTATTTTCTATGGTTTCTTTACCGCAAATCCCAGGTAAAATAGATTTTCTTCCACCGGAAAATCCGGCAATATAATGAGGTACAATAACACCTGTGGTGAGAATAAAATCTACCTGGTTGATAATGGGATTGATGAATAAGTGATTACCACTTTTTAATTCTCCCAAATCTATCAAATTATCATCATTACATTGATGGTTGACAAAATGGTATGATGAGACAACACCATCCCCAAATATTTTTTTATTTTCTTCTTCAGTATTTCCACGATGAGCTCCGGTAGCAATCATGAAAGTTATATCTTCTTTTTTAATTTTTGCTTGCTCTAATTTTTTCAATAAAGGGGGCAAAAGAATATGGTAAGGTGTCGGCCTGGTTACATCATTAACAATAATCAAAATCTTTTTGGCTTTCTTCTCTTTGATTAACTGCTCTAAAGAGGGTGAATTCATCGGCTTATCAAGCAGTTTTTCTAACTTTGCTGAAGGATTTTCTAATACTTCTACCTTGTTACCAGATAAAACTCCAATGATATTTTTATCTTCTAATTGTAATTCTACTTTTTTATCACCGTATTTTAACTTAATATTCTGTACTTCCAAAATTATAACTCCTATTTTTTATTTTATTTATTCAATTAACCAACTCTTTCCAAGTAACATTGCCTATAAGTAAAACTTCAGGTAAAA
>CAZPII010000112.1:0-5851 GCA_964586485.1 uncultured Atribacterota bacterium
ATTCATATCCAAAATTACCGCACTTGCGTTGGCTTGTTCAGCTTCTTGGAGGGAACGCTCCAGGAAAAGCAACCATCCTGGTTCAATTTGCCCTCTTACCGGAAGAATATAAATAGAAGAAGAGGCTACCTGAAAGGCCCCCAGGCCAAGTACTATTGATAAAAGAATAATGAAAATGAGAATATTTTTAAACATAACAATTTCTCTCTTTCGCCTTTCTGAGATACTTTTTCCTCAATGATAACAGGTTGTTAATGAAAAGTACAAATCAAATATTGCACCCGCGTAGCGGGTGGCTTTAAGAAACCCCTGAAAGAAGATTAAGATTTAAGGTAAAAAATATGTCGAATTTCAGTTAGCATAGATTTTTCTTTATAGTCAAACAATTTGATTTAATCCTTACCATTTTCAAAGAAATGGTAAGGATTAAATCAAAACCAAAGCACTATTTCCTGCCTGGCATCCTCAATTGAGCTTGATGCATGAACTAAATTTTGCATTCCACGTTTCTCTTTACCGGCAAGAACCGGTGAGTCTATTGAAAAATCTCCCCTTATTGTTCCTAAATCTGCAAAAATAGGTGTAGTATTTCCCACCATTTTTCTAACCACTTCAATAGCGTGATTCCCGCTTATGACAATTGCAATCACCGGGCCTGATGTAATATATTGAATTAGCCACTTTCTGGTTCGTTTCCCAATTTCCAGGGCATCTTCAGTATCAAAATCCTTTATCAGATTTAAATTATATTTTTCATATGTTTGAATAGTTTTTTCGCCAATAGATTTGAGCCATTCTGTTTTTTCAGGATAATGTTTTTCCACAATTTCTCCGGTAGGTTTTATCATTTTTACTTCCTCTAAATTCAGCCCGACCCTTTCAAAGCGGGAAATAATTTTTCCGGCAATTCTCTTTTTTATTGCATCAGGTTTAATTAAAACTAAGGTCTTTTCCATTTTTTTACCTCTAATCTTTCAAATAATAGATTTTCTATTTCACTCCAGACATAGTTAGTAATATTGTTTGAATATCATACTAAAGACTACTATAATAGAAAGAGTATTATTATAATGCTAAGTATATGATAAACAACTCAGATAAGCATGAATTTTGTATATATAATTTATTTTAAATAAAAATGAGGGTCAAAGCAATAAAAGATTTTCAAAACATTAATTATCTTAATGCTTTACATTTCTTGTTATATTTATGGCAATTAGTTGTGACTACGCCCCGGAACCTCTGTAGAGAAGAAAAGAGAATCAATAACTCTATATATAATTCATCTTATTAATGAGGCTTTTGATATTCAGGAGTATTTTATTTGAATAAAAGATTACAGCTTTCACCATTAATCTTAAAAAAAGCAAAAGAATTAGGAGCAGATTTAGCAGGAATTACCGGTGTAGATGAATTAAAAGTTTGCCCTTCTTTTACGGTGGCTTCTAAAATTCCTCATGCAGAAGAGGTAGGTCCCAAGGAATGTAAATTGGGTTTAGAAAGAGGAGAAGTTGCCTGGCCCGAAGAGGGAAAAGGAGTAATTGTTATCGCTCTTTCTCATCCCGAAGATAAACCTGAATTGGATTGGTGGCTTGGTAAAAAATCACCCTCGGGAAACAAAATACTTATTAATATTATTAATGAACTATCTGCATGGCTAGAAAGTAAATATCAAATAAGAACATACCATATGCCCTATTATGTAGAAAATGGTGGTATTTTCTTAAAAGATGCAGCTGTTATGGCTGGATTGGGATGTATTGGCAGAAATAATCTTCTCATTACTCCTGAATACGGCCCAAGGGTAAGATTGCGAGCTATGATTACAGATCTAAAATTACCTTCTACCGGGCCAATAGCATTTGATCCATGCCCTGATTGTAAAGAATATTGTTTGGACCATTGCCCTAAAGGTGCATTTGACGAAATTATTTATCAGAAAGAAGGGGTTGGTCAAAAAATACTACCTGGTAGAATTGGTAATTACAGCCGTTTAAAATGCCATAAGCAAATGAAAACGGAAATAGACATACAAAATGAAAACGAAATTGTCTTTTCTGAATCAGATGGTGAAATGTACCATCCCGTGAAACACTGCCGAAATTGTGAATTTTCCTGTCCAATAGGAAAATGATTAAATAAGTGCATTCTTTATTCGCTCCAGAGCAGCAACCACTGTAGATCTTGGACAGGCAAAATTAATTCTGACAAAACCTTCTCCGCCGGAACCAAACCATTCACCAATATCCACCGCTACCTTTGCCTTCTCCAACACAAAGGAATAAATCTCGTTTGTTTTCATACCAGTTCCCCTGAAATCTACCCATGCCAGGTATGTACCTTCAGGTTTAATTATCCGTATACCTTTCAAATACTTCTTAGTATACTCAATGGCATAGTCGATATTGGCTTCTATGTATTCCATCAACTCATCTACATAGCTATCTCCGTGAAGATAAGCAGCTTCTCCGGCAATCGGTCCAAATACATTAGAACCGGGATAACGATTAATTTTCATCCTTTTTTCCAACTTTTCCCTAATTTCTTTATCTGGAACTACAATTATGGAGGCACCTAAACCCGCAATGTTAAAGGTTTTAGTAGGAGCAAAGGAAATAATGAGGTTTTGGCTGATTTCTTTAGACAACATCCCGGCAGAAACAAATTTGTGACCTTTCATAATCAGATCTGCATGAATCTCATCGGAAAAGATCAGAACATTATTATCAGTGCAAAGTTTAGCTACCCGATACAATTCATCTTTTGTCCAGACACGACCTACAGGGTTATGTGGGTTACTCAGGATAATGAGTTTGGTGCTTTTTTCTTTTACTAGCTTCTCCAGATTCTCAAAATCGATATCATGCCGACCATTGGTCTCAATCAGTCGATTAATTCTAACTATTCTCCCACAGTTTTTAATACCCTCACTGAAAGGATAATAAACCGGCTGTTGTACTATAATCCCATCTTCGGGGTTAGTGAATTCCTGAATAGCAGAATTTACAGAGGGGACCACCCCACCTATAAAAATCATCCAGGCTGTTTCAGCTTTATAGCCATAACGTCTCTCAAACCATCCGGAAGCAGCTTCTTTAAAGGCATCCACCGCGGCCATAGAGGTATAGCCATAGATGCCATGTTCAGCCCTTTTTTTAACAGCGGATATTACTTCTTGTGGGCATAAGAAATCCATATCTGCTACCCACATAGGCAAAGCTCCATCTACATTGTACCCGGGAAACTTTTTTTCAAACCCCTGCCATTTTGCACTGTATGTACCAGTTCGAGAAATTATTTGATCAAAATTATATTTTCCCATTTCTGTTTTCTTCCTTTCTTTGAAAAAACTTTCCATGTAGTTTGCTAAAATATTGGTTAGCAAACCTCGCACCCGCAAAGCGGGTGGCTTTAAGAACCTCAAAAAATATTATTTAAAATATTGAATATATTTTCAAAATATATTTTTTTTAATATATTATCAGGCAAATGAATTCCATAAATAAACCAGCGGCCTTGTTTGGGAGGAAAAGTTGGATAATAATTAAAATATTCATCTTCTGTTTCCAAAAAACGCGCATATATTCTGTACCATTCTATACCAGGAAGTCGATCAGTGCCAAAAATAATACGATCAGGATATTTTAAGAAAAATTTTCTGGCAGTATATGGCTGCCGACCTAACTCCCCTATTCTCCCGGAAATATCAACATTTATGTTTGGGCATTCATCTAATAAAGAAGATACCCAGTCTAAATTTTCAGCATAGCTGGCTACATGGCAGCCAATAAATACTGTTTTTTTATGACGACGAATACGATTGGCAAATTGTTCTATAATCTCCTGAAACGTTGGGAATTCCGTACCATAGAAAGATCTATCCGGTCGAACGTTAAGCTCTTCCCATCGTTCGTTAAACCGATCAATTGGTTCAAAAAAAGCTACTGGATCAGAAATATGCATATATACCGGCACACCCAATGTTGCGGCCGTTTCGAAAATGGGATCCAATCTCGGATCATCAACTTTTACTAATTGTTCATTCTGATCCTTTACTCGGAGACCTAGGTTCTTCCATATTTTAAGTCCGGAGGCTCCTTTTTTAATTTGTTTTTCGAGATGTTTAGCAGCCCATTTTCCAAAATTATTTCCTTTTTCCTTCCATTTGGACCAATCCACACCAGCCATATGATAAAAACGGTGGGGTACTTTGGCCTTAAATTTTTCTATGTTGGAAAAAAGAATATTATCACTCTTAAAACCATCAAGATCCACAAGAGCTTGAATATTCGAATTGTCCATCATGGCTAACAGGTCTTTTACTGGACGATCTATCCATTTTCTACCAGGTAATTGAAGATGGCAATGACCGTCTATTAATGGAAATTTTGGTTTATCTATGACTGTTTCTTTTACTTTTAGTTTTGTTTGAGGAATAAAATCAGCGAGATTTAGCTCTTTTGCCATATCTCTTACCTCCACTTTAATTTTATTTTTACTATTCTAACAAAGAATAAAGGTAAATGCTAATACATCCTGAGCATGCAAAATTCCCCATAATTTGTTGTTGTGAGTACTCTCTCCTGTCTCAAAATTATGGGGAATCAATTATAGTTAAAATTTACTTAATTGTCTTGTACTATTACATTTTCTTTATCAATATTTATCACATCTGAATCCGGGATGTGAAAATAAAATTTACTGGCTGTCGGAAGTTTAATTCCCAGGGTTTCATGAATCAATTCTTCTATGTTCTCAATAAAAATAAACTCTATGTCTTTTTTTATCTCCTCAGGAACATTGCAAATATCTTTTTTATTTCCCAGAGGAAGTAATATCTTTTTGATTCCAGATCGATGTGCCGCTATTATTTTTTCTTTAATTCCGCCAACTTGAAGAACAGCCCCTCTCAAAGATATTTCTCCCGTCATAGCTGTTTTTGCATCTACCGGTATCCCGGTAAACAAAGAAGCTATTGATGTTAATAAAGTCACACCTGCTGATGGCCCATCTTTAGGAATAGACCCCTGTGGTATATGCAGGTGAAGATCATGTTTATCAAAAAAATTATCCTTCAATCTTAAAAAAAATCTCGATTTAATTAAACTTTGGGATATTTTAGCTGATTCTTTCATGACATCGCCTAATTGCCCGGTTAACATTAACTCACCTTTTCCAGGCATAAAAGCACTCTCGATAAATAGAATATCTCCGCCAAAAGGTGTCCAGGCCAGTCCGGTAACCACGCCGGGCGGATTTGATTTCTTGACCTTATCATAATTTGAAATCTCAGGTCCTAAAATATCAAACAACATTTCATCTGTAACTGTATAAGGAATTTTTACCCCATCAACTATAATTTTTTCGGTTGCATGTCTGGCTATGGCTGATAATTGTTTTTTGATTCCCCTAACTCCTGCCTCCCGGGTATGTTTCTCTATAATCGCCTTCAAGACATTATCCTGTATCTTCAGTTGTTCAGGTGTAAGGCCATGATTTTCCAAAACTTCATCAATCAGATGATTTTTAGCTATATGGAATTTTTCTGTTGTAGTATAGCTATTAATGTGAATGATTTCCATCCTGTCTCTAAGTGGTTCCGGAATTTCTCTTAGAGAATTTGCTGTTCCGATAAAAAATACATCAGATAAATCATAAGGAACTTCCAGGTAATGGTCAGAAAACGAATTGTTTTGCTCGGGATCCAGTACTTCCAGCAAGGCACTTGCAGGATCTCCCAGATTAGATGCCAATAGTTTATCAACTTCGTCTAAAATAAATACCGGGTTATTGGTTCCCGCTTTTTTGATTCCCTGGATAATTCTTCCCGGAAGTGCACCTACATAAGTTC
>CAZPII010000113.1:0-5837 GCA_964586485.1 uncultured Atribacterota bacterium
AATATCTGGGAAAAATCAGAAAAATGGGATATTTTTTATTTAAAAGGCATCCTAGAATCTCTTTTTGATGGCTTGAGAATAAGAGATGTTGATTATGTTCAAGGTTCCTTTCCCGTTTTTGATTTGGAAAAAAATGGGATAATAAAAATGAATAATCATAAAATAGGAATATTCGGAGAAATTAACCATAACACAATTAATTTTTTGGGAATCCCAGGAGATGTTTATCTTTTTGAACTTGATTTCTCCGTTATTTATTCCCTGATTGATCAGCGCATTGTTTTTAAGCCTTTACCAAAATATCCCTCTATACATAGGGATGTTGCTATGGTTGTTGCCGAGTATATCACCGTTGATCAAATGAAAAAAGCAATTTTGGAGAACAATTACCGGTTTATTAAAAAAGTAGAATTATTTGAT
This sequence comes from uncultured Atribacterota bacterium, assembly GCA_964586485.1. Taxonomy (GTDB): domain Bacteria; phylum Atribacterota; class Phoenicimicrobiia; order Phoenicimicrobiales; family Stramentimicrobiaceae; genus CAYWJZ01. Next base: position 421 of record CAZPII010000113.1, read on the forward strand.
ATATTCAGAGGGAAACAGATTGAAAAGGGATGTAAGAGTGTAGCTTTTTCAATTATATTTCAGGCGGAAGATCGAACATTAACTGATGATGAAGTCGACAAAATGCTGGAAAATGTTAAAATTAAATTAAAAAATTACTTCAACGCAACATTAAGACAATAATAAGCAGCAATATTCTCACATCAGAAGCATCAGAAAGTATAATAATTTTTAGGGGGACAATAAAAAATTATTAACTGGGTTGACCTAATTATTTTAGTCATTATTTTATTCAATGTCTTTTTGGGCTTAAAAAGAGGGATTATAGCGGAGATTTTAACATTAATTGGATTGATTTCTGCTATTTTCATAGCAATATTTTGGTATTCTGATTTGAGTATGTTTTTATTAAAACAGTTTAAATGGAATGAAACATTATCTAATATAATAAGTTTCATTTTAATTTTTATCATTGTTATCATCTTCTTCCGCGTGCTGGAGAATCTGTTAAGCCATATTACCGCACTATTATTATTAAACTGGATTAATAATCTGGGAGGTGCTTTATTTGGATTTATAAGGGGATCAATTATTGTCGGTTTATTGCTTTTCTTTATTCATTTTATCCCTTTACCATACGAGATAGAGTATCAGATGGGGCAATCAATTTTTGCAGATTATTTTTTAAATGGAATAATTATTGTCTATAATGCATTAAAGGAATGGTTGCCAGCACATTTTCATTTAGAAATTAATTCATTAAAGGAAAAACTATATCAAAATGTTAATATATGAACTTGATAAAATAGAAAGTGGTGAAAATGGATAAACATCTATTTACCGTACTTGATTATTCCAAAATAAAAGAATTATTAGAGAAATCAATTTTTACTGACCCAGGCAAACGCTATCTAAAAAAAATATACCCCTCGTCAAACTTCTCAGTTGTACAGGAATGGCTCCATGAAACTACTGAAATGAAGAATATTATTAAGCAAGAAGGTAATTTACCCTTAATGCCTTTGCCAAATATTGAATCAGAGATAAAAAAGACCAGAATACAAGGGAGTATATTAACTGCTAATACTCTTCTATCTATTGCCAGGATATTGGAGTGTGTAAGTTTAGTAAGAGATTTTTTAAATAAAGTTCCAGATGAAGAATGCCCTTTAATCAAAAACAAGGTATCTCAGTTAAAGGTTTTTCGATTACTGGAAAAAGAGATTAAAAGATGTATTAATGAGGAAACCGAAATTGTTGATGAAGCTAGCCCGGAGTTAAAAAAGGTAAGACAAAGGATTCGAAGTATTGAAAAAAGAGTTCGCGATCGACTGGAACACATGATTAGGGATCCTCAGAATCGTTCATTTATTCAGGATGATATTGTTACTATTCGTCAGGGAAGATATGTTTTACCTATTAAGCAGCAGGAAAAAGGTAAATTTCCGGGGATAGTCCATGATAAATCAGAAAGTGGGGTAACCGTCTTTATTGAGCCCTTGCCCATAGTAGATTTGAATAATGAAATAAGGGATCTACATCAAGAGGGAAAAAGAGAGGAATATAAGATATTAGAGAAATTAACAGCACTGGTTGGCCAAAATGGTGTGGATATCTTAAATTCGTACCAAGATTTAGGTTATCTCGATCTTATTCATGCCAAAGCTAAGATAAGTATTGACATGAGGGCAATTGAACCTAATATCAATAACAAGGGAACAATCCATTTATTTAAAGCCAGACATCCTTTTTTGAATAACAAAGCGGTTCCCATTAATATTGAATTAGGTGAAAAATTCGATGTGCTGGTAATTACCGGGCCTAACACCGGAGGGAAAACAGTAACTTTAAAAACAGTAGGGCTATTACAACTTATGACCCAATCCGGATTACATATCCCTGCAGGCATTGATAGTGAGATGGCAATTTATAGAAATATCTTTGCTGACATTGGTGATGAACAAAGTATGGAGCAAAATTTAAGTACATTTTCTTCCCATATGAAACATATTGTCCATATATTAGACTCAGCAGATGAGCATACACTGGTATTATTGGATGAATTAGCCGCTGGCACTGATCCATCAGAAGGATCTGCCTTGAGTATGGCTATCCTTGATTCGCTTAGACAAAAAGGAACGAAGGTTTTAAGTACCACTCATCATGATAGTATCAAGGCTTATGCCTACCTTACTAAAAGAGTAATGAATGCCAGGGTGGAATTTGATGAAATAACTCTACAACCAACCTATGAAATCTCTATCGGCCTTCCTGGTAAAAGCTGTGCTTTTTCTGTTGCACAAAGGCTTGGTTTGTCAAGAAAGGCAATTAACGATGCCCGGCAATATTTGAAGAAGGAAAAGTTGGATTTGGAAAACCTGATTAGGAAAATGGAAAGAGACCGAGATCAAATGGCGAAAAATATAGAGTATTCGGAAAAAGAGAAAAAAGAGATTATTGAATTAAAAAAAGAGCTCAAATTAAAAATGGATGTCTTTGAAAAAGAGAAACAGAAAGTTAAATTGGAAGTCTACCGTGAAGCCGAAGAAATTCTTACTTCAACACAAAAGAGAGCAAAAGAGATTATCCGTTCTCTTAAAAATAAAAAACCTGGAAAAAAAGAATTATTTATTGAGGAAGAAAATACTCTTCAAAGCCTTAAGAAGGAAATAAGAGAAAATATTGAAAAATATGGAATAAACCCGAAAAAAGAAAGCCATATTACTGAAGGAGACTATGTGGTAATTAAAAGTCTTAACAAACAAGGAATGGTAATCGGAGAAAATAAAAAGAAAAAACAATACCAGATACAGTTGGATCATCTTAAACTTACCATTCCCTTTACTGATGTAAAAAAAATCAACAAAAATGAGTATGAGATAAAAAAAACAAATAATGTTGAAGCCGCCTATGTCTCAACATACTATTCATCTCACACAGATAGATTGAACAAAAAAGCTCATTTTAAGCATGAAATAAATATTCGTCAAATGAGCGCTGCGGATGCTCAAATTAGGTTAGAGAAATATCTTGATGATGCTTTTTTATTAAATATTTCACCGGTATACATTATTCATGGAAAGGGTAAGGGAATATTAAGAGAAAAAGTTGCCCATTTATTGGATCAACTGGCTTATGTCAAGTCTTATCGTTATGGGAAACCACATGAAGGGGGTGATGGGGTAACTGTAGTGTACTTTTAAAATATTATTCTTGGAATGAATTTCTATTTAACCACTAATTCCTTCTTAGAAGGTGTTTTTTTATTTTTCCCTTTGCTCCAACCTTTTTCTCAATTCTTCCACCAGTGATTGTAATGTTTCTCCTTTCTTTTCTTCCGGTTGGGGTTGGGGGCTATCTTCTTGTTTGGTTTCACTTTGTGAATTCTTTAATTCATTCAGCAATGGAAATTTCTTTTCACCTTGAATTACCGGAACTTTTTCCTGTGATTCAGTAGGAGTTTCAATGACTTTCTCTGAAGATATTTCAAGATCTCCCTGACAAACCTTTTGTGGTTCGGTTCCTGAAAGAAAAGTAACTTTAACGGTTTTTTCGCAGTGATTGCCGGGCAGGAGACCTGTTTTGGTACAAACAACAACTTCTTTGACATTATTCGGTTTTGTAAAATCTTTTACGGGTTGTCCCTCAAGTGCGGCTACCATAAAATCATGCCATATAGGGGCTGCGACTACTCCCCCTGTCATCTTATTACCAAGAGTTTTCCGGTCATCATTTCCTACATAAACAGCACAAGTTAATTCAGGAGTAAAACCTACAAACCATGCATCGATATTTTCATTGGTTGTTCCTGTTTTACCCGCTGCCGGTCTCCCTATTTTTGCATTCCAGCCGGTTCCTCTATCAATTACCCCTTCCATTAACTTAATTAAGGTATAAGACACATCCTCAGAAAATATTTTTTTCTTGATAGTTTGATTTTCTTCCACTACCTTTCCATTATGATCCTCAATCTTAAGAATAGAAACCGGTTCAATATATGTTCCCATATTAGCTATAGTAGCATAGGCTGAAGCCATTTCTAATGGAGTTACTTCAGAGGTACCCAGCGCTAAAGAGAGATCTGCTCTAAGTGAGCTTTTTATTCCTGCATTATAGGCATTTTGTATTACGTCCCTAACCCCTACTCTTTCCAGCAACTTTACTCCAATAACATTTATCGAATCTTCAAATGCCTCTCTTAAGGTGACCGGTCCTCTGAATTCCTTTTCATAATTTTCTGGTGACCAACCATTTTCATAGATAATCGGTGCATCTTCAATTATAACACTCGGTGAAATTCTTTTTTGAATTGCCGTCAGATATACAAAAGTTTTAAATGCTGAACCTGGTTGCCTGTAAGCCTGGGTTGCTCTATTAAACTCACTTTCTTCATAGTTTCTACCACCAATCATTGCCTTAATGTGTCCGGTTTGGGGTTCAATAGCAATCAGAGCTCCTTCGCGGCCACTTTCTAAAAATGTATTTTTTGCTTTTTTCTGTAGGTCTAAATCAAGTGTGGTATAAATTTTAAGTCCACCTTTAAATACCATGTTAACTCCGTATTGTTCAAGTAACTGAGTTCGTATGTAGCTGGAAAAATAAGGAGCGATTTCTTGGGAATCTCTATTCTGATTAAACTCTATTTGCTCTTCTCTTGCCCGGCTATATTCATTTTCATTAATGTATCCCATATCCCACATTCTTTTAAGAATTACATTCTTTCTTTTTAAAGCAGCTTCTAAATTAATAAAGGGGGAGTAATAATAAGGTCTCCGTGGTATACCTGCAATCAAGGCACTTTCTGCAAGGGAAAGATCTTCTACTAGTTTATCAAAATACAGCTGAGTTGCTTCCGCAATACCATGAGCACCATGTCCAAAGTAAATGAGATTAAGATACATTTCCAGAATTTCATTTTTAGTAAAAGTTCTTTCAATCTGTAAAGCCAACAAGGCATCTTGTATTTTTCGAGAAAGTGTCTCTTCTCTGGTTAAAAAAGTGTTTACCGCCAATTGTTGAGTTATAGTGCTTCCTCCTTGAGCAATTCTTCCTTCCTTGATATTTTCCCACAGGGCTCGCAAAATTCCCCGTATACTTATTCCATGATGTTGATAAAAATTACTATCTTCGATAGCAATAAAAGCACTTTTTAGATGGGAAGGTATTTGAGACAATTCTATAGGTGTACGATTTTCCTGAAAAAATTCTGTAACTAACTTTCCATTAATATCATATACTTTACTGGTAATAGGATTGATAAAGTTACTTGTTTGTACCAAATCCACCATTTTTTGACTGGAAAATGAAACTAGAAAGGCAAAAGACAAAATAAAAGAGAGAATTAACACAAATATTGAAACAATAGCTATTTTGATAATAAAAGGTTGAGATCTATTCTTTTTCTTTTCTTTTTTTTTATTCATCAATATAATATTTGG
>CAZPII010000114.1:0-5821 GCA_964586485.1 uncultured Atribacterota bacterium
TGGAAAAATCCAAAAAAATTGATAAATTAAGTCCCCAGGAAATGGCTGATATTAAAGAACAGGAAAAAATTAATGCTATTTTGGCCAAATATTATAAAGATAAGATTGAGGCAGATGATCTTTGGCATCACTTAAAGGGAATATCACGTAAATACTTATTAAAGGCACAAAAAAAATTCCTTCAATCTTTAACCTTTCAGAGTAATAATTATGATCTTGAAAAGAGAAAAAACGGCATTCTGGCAATTGAAAATTTAAAAAAGCCCGGCCAATATTCAGATATTGAATATTATTTCCAACAGTTTAAAAAAATTAAGGATGATTTTCATAAAAATAAAGAACAGTTAATGCAAAAATTTAAAGAAGAGTTAGACAGGGATCCCCAAAAACGATTACAGACATTCCAACAGGGTAATCAAGTTATGGTAAAACAGTTAAGTTTAGAAGAGGCCCTAGAACAAAACCAACAATCAAAACAGCATCTACAACAATTAGAAAAACAGTACAAAAAACAGTTCAGTATGGTTAAAGAAAAATTGTCAGATATCATCAGTGATTAAAATAAGAGAATAGTTCGGAGATGATGAAATCCGCGAACTATTCTCTTATTTTTTATTAATTATATTTTCCTAATCTAACCGCAGATCACAAATTTATAATCATACTTGCTCATGGTAAACCAATAATTTGCATATCCCGTGGATGAATAATTGAATAAGTAATATAAATTTCTGTTTTTTCTTGTGAACCTAATAGTAATTCCCACATCCAAACACCTCTTTTGCTATTCCAATCTCTTTCCTCCGGGTCTTTGGTGACCTTTTCTAAATTAACCTGGATTCGATCATCTTCCGGAACGGGAATGGACTCAAAAATTTGACATGATGATTCTATTTCCTGGAAATTTTCAACAGTGATCTTGTATTCGTATTTTATGACGACTTTCGACGATGGAATGTTGCTTATCAACGTTTCATCCCTGAATTTTTTTAATAATTCTCTTTTTACTTTGACATTTTCCGCAATACCCAGGGAAATATCAAAATCTTCTCCGGGTGGAATGTAATCTAAATATGTATTACCAGTAAATCCACCATCTAAGAAAATATTCACATTTCCGGGGAGTAAGGGAATATCCAAATGATTTTCTACCAGCACATTAAAGTACATAAAGGGACTTATTCTTGGATAAGCTTTGTAATTTAATTTTCCTGCCAATTGTTTTTCAGAAATCATAACTTTTTCCTGGCTACTTCCCGAAGGAATGGAAACTTTTTGAGGAATATGGAAAGATACACTAGTCCCTTTGTATTCAACCGGTACCAAAAAATCAAGTTCTTTTAAAGCTGTACCTACTATATTAGATTCTTCACGATCAACCATAGGCAACTGCATTGTTTTGTTGACTCTTTCATCGGGCTGATATGGTCTCAGAAACCACGGTTCAATAGAAGGTAATTGTCCTGAAACTGTCGGCCTGGCAGTAGATAGAGAAATGTCCACGTTTTCCCAATCCACCCCGGTAGTCTGGCTGATTAAGGCATAGGTAGTTAGTACTAAATTACCTTTCTTTATATCTGCCCTGACATCATATACCGGTTGCCAGCTTATTCCTTTATTTATCTGGTAAGCTAAAAGAATATTGAAATGGTTTTTCTGAAAAACTTCCAAATCTACACTAATTGCTTTTATGGAATCTCTCTGTTCTTCAGTAATCTGCTGTAATTGTTTTTGGAGGAAAGCAATTTGATCTCTGTAAGCTTCAATTTGAAAGTCATAATCTAAATCCTGATGATAGTTTATTTTTAATTTCTCATCCAAAAAAACATAAAGACTCTCCAGCTGCTCGATTGAGGGAATTTGCATTACAGAATCATCAGCTTTTTTTTGATCTTGAAAAAGATAAATAATTGAATTCAAAAATTTTTTCTTATCGTTTAGACTATTTTTTTCGCTTGTTATCTTCTTGATCTCTTTTTCCAGATGTTTAATCTCTTCCCTTAACTGCCTGATCTTTTCTTCAGGCTCTTCCTGCAAGAGAATAGTTTTCATGCTAACACCTTTGATTCTAACTCTGCTCTGAGCATCTTTCTCCAGTTCCACATGGATAGTTCTGTCATCAATCTTTTCAACAACATCGGTAAAAATTAGTCGGTAATTACCCCTTGCTAATTCTATTTCCCCTTCTTGAAATACCATGGCGGATTCAGGATATACCTGGACCCGGGAAATTTTTGAATCTAGTTGAATTTCTTGCTGTATGGCTAAAGATGTAAAAGAAAAAAGTAAAATTAAAAGTAATGTAATAATAAAATTCCTTTTTATCATAATTTACTCCTATCCTGATAATATTAAATTTTAATTTGGCAGTTCTTATTTTCCAAAGAACAAGCCTCTCTGGAAATATATTTATTGCTCTTGAAATAATTGATCATGAGACTTATTTTCAAAATAATGGAGTATATACATTAACAATGCAGAAAAAATTGCCAGGATAAACACAAAAGGCCATATATTCTCAATTGCATAATGGCTAATAAAAATACCTGAGAGATAGGGGCCAAAAATAAATCCTGAACCGATCAAGATATGTATAATGGCACTGAATCTGCCACGATGAGTAATAGGTGTATGATTAATGATATAAACATCAGAATATGTAGAGGCCATAATTTCTCCCAAAGTCCAGAAAATAGTTGATATAGAAAACAATATCATGTCATTACTAAAATAAATCATCCCAAAACCAATAGCATACAAGATGCCTGCGTAGGAAATATTGAGAATCGATTTATTCTTTCTGGTAAAACTAATAATAAATACCGTCAAAAAAATAACTACAACTCCATTAATGGTCATAATGGTACCAAAATATTGTGGACCTTTTTCTCCGAATATTTTGATCATCTGTAGAGGCAAGGTAAATTCATTTTGCACATAAACAAAAGAATAAAGCGTAAAAACTAAAGTAAAAATAATAAGATATGGTCTGGAAAATAAAACTTTCCATATATTGCCCTCCTCAGCCTTTTCAAAACTATGGTCAGAAATAATTGAGTCTTTTATTCGTTCCTGACTGGGAATGGATTCCTCAATAAAGAAAACTATTAACAATATCGATATAAACGTGGTCCCTGCATCACCAATAAAAAGCAACCGCAGGTAATTATTGTAGAGGAATCCTGCTACAAGTGGCCCAATGGCAAAACCGATATTCATTCCCAAATATAATAAAGAAAAAGCAGCTTTGCGATTATCCGAATTAGTCATATCAGCTACCATGGCATTCAATGCAGGATAGTTTCCGCCATTAAAAACAGCTGACAGGGCTAACAACCAGGGAATTAATTCCTTCGTTGAAACCATTAAACAGGAAAGAATAAGAAATGCGGAAAGAAAAGAAAATATGATAAAAACTTTTTTTCTTCCTATGATATCAGATAGCTTGCCTCCCAGCAATAATCCCGGAATTTTTGCAGCTGTTGCCAGCATAACATAGAAACCGGCTTTTTGTTCACTGAATAATAATGTTTTTGTCAGGTAAATTGCGAGAAAAGGAAATACAAAATTTCCCATAGAATACACAACGCGAGCAAAAAATAGCACAAAAATGCTATGTGGTAATTTTGAATAATCTTCAAAGAAATCTTTTATTTTCATTTTTATCAGCTAACTAAAGGAACATTATTATTGAGACAGGTCTCTTTTTCTATTGACAACATTAGACATTAATAAGATATATATCGAAAGCTAACTTTCTGAGAATTAAATTTCCCCCCTGACCTTAAAGAAGGTAATTGCAAGATTTTCTATCATTCTGTTTATTTCATTTCTGGCAATCTGATTTATTTCTTCTTCATCACAAACTCCAAGAACTTCATCGCTCCAAATCTCATAATTTTTATAATTTCCCGCTTTACATTCAATGTAATAGGCAATCGGAAAACTTTCCCCTACAATCCATATTCTAAACCAAATACTCCCTACTTTTTTAGCCCTTTCCTCTTCCTGGAATATAGATGATTCTTCCGCAGTAATTTCCTGGTATTCGATACCACTGAAGTTGTTTTTATACTTCAGTTTAGCATAATCGGTTAACTCTTTACTATTCAAACCAATCGTTGCCGCTTCGTCTCCCTGAACTTTAACACTAATATAACCGAAGGTTTCTATTTCAGTAAAGTCACTATACAAGATATCATTGATTGTCTTTTGCGCACCAACGATATTGGTTATTAATGAAATTATGATTATTACAAATATCAAGATGCTAATTTTTTTCAACATTTTTATTCACCCCTCTCTGGATAAAGAGCTTATCCCTCCCCACCGTTAAGGGTGAGGAGGGATAAAAGCTCACAATTATCCCAATTTTCTGTGATTAACTGCAATTTGTTCAGCAAGCTGATCTAGCTTAGTAAAATCTTCCTCTCTAGGATTACTTTTCGCTATTACGGATGGTAGTAATTCTACTTTTAAATTACTTAAAAGCTGCAATATATCCTGTTCCATCTTACTTCCCCATCCAAAAGAACCAATAATTCCGGCGTATTTTGCCTTTGGCCTCAAGATATTACATAAGTAAGCAGCATAAACTACCTGTGGATGTGGGCCGGTTAGCACTGTAGGAGAAGCTATAATAATAGTCGCTGTATCGACTAAAGACATTGCCAGTTCTCCAATATCAGTACTCGTTAAATGATAGGGGATAACCTTAATATTTCTCTTTATCAATTGTTCCATTAAATAGGATACCATTTTTTGAGTACTTCCATGCATCGAAACATAAGGTATAATCACCTCATTTTTTACTTCATCTGAAATCCATTCATTATAGGCTTCTATAATATATTTCGGGTTTCGATATAGAGGGCCGTGACTGGGTGCAATAATATCAATAAGTATACCACTTAATTTTATTAAATGCTTTTTAATGTTTTGTCTGAAAGGCATCATGATTTCGGCATAATAACGTTTGGCAGCTCGGTAAAAATGGTTATCTTCAGATGCCCACAATTCACTGCTTGCCAGGTGTGAGCCAAAAAAGTCACAGGTAAATAATATTTTTTCCTTTGGTAGATAAGTCAGAAATGTTTCCGGCCAGTGTACCCATGGAGTAAAAACAAATTGAAATTCCTTATTACCGAATTGAAAAACCTCACCATCTTTAATCACATGAAAGTCCTTCTCCTCTAAGTGTAATTCATCAATTAATAAGTCTTTACATTTTTTATTGGTAACAACCTGACACCCCGGATATGCTTGCAGCACATCCTTTATGCAACCGGCATGATCCTGTTCAGCATGATGAGCAATAATATAACTGATTTTTTTTGGTTTTAATTCTTCTATATTCTTAAAGAATTCATCTTTTTTGGCAGGGTCAACGGTATCAAGAAGGAGTGCTTCATCTTTATATTTAACTAAATAGGCATTGTAACTGGTTCCCTCAGGTAGAGGTATAAGCTCGTCAAACAACCTTCTGTCCCAATCAATGGCACCTACCCAATAAATGTTTTCCATAATTTCTCTTACTGCCAAAATTATTCCTCCTTTTCAAATTCATCTTTACTAGCACCACATAAAGGACAAACCCAATCATCTGGTAAATCAGCAAAAGAGGTACCTGGTTCTATATCTGACTCAGGGTCTCCCTTTTCCGGGTCATAAATATAACCACAAACTGTGCATCTATATTTATCCATTACAATCCCTCCTTTCTGTTTCTTATATTTCTTATAGTTAATATTTATTTAGTTATTATTATAAGCTAATCTTGCCATTTATTCATCTTTTCTTTTAATAAGCTAAATACTAAATC
>CAZPII010000115.1:0-2318 GCA_964586485.1 uncultured Atribacterota bacterium
AACTTATGGATTGCCAGGAAAAATATAGCTAAAAACCTCTAGGGAAGAGATAAGGTTATGTTTCATAATATTTCAGAATATGGTTTGATTGGTGATATGCATGCAGTGGCTTTGGTTTCTCGGAAAGGTTCAATTGATTATTGCTCCATGCCTTCCATTGATTCTCCAACTGTTTTTTGCTCAATATTGGATGATGAAAAAGGTGGCCATTTTACTATTCAACCTAATGGAAATTATGAGTCTACTCAAACTTATCTTACCGATACAAATATCTTGGAAACCCATTTTAAAACCAAGACCGGGCAAGTAAGACTGATAGATTTTATGCCTGTAGAAGAAAATAAATTAACCCAAAAAGATCATATAATTCAAAGATCTGTTGAGGGGCTAAAAGGAAAAGTAAATTTACGTCTAACTCTGTCTCCCCGTTTTAACTATGGTTTGATAATTCCTGAAATATCCAGAAAGGATAAATTCTTCTATTTTCAAAATAAGTCCAGTTCCCAGGAGAACTTCTCACTCTTTGTTGCTGCACCTGATCACCAAATTAAAAAAATGGAAGAAGGAACTTTAATGATAAATTTTCCCCTGAAGGAAGGTGAAAAAGCTAAATTTAGTTTTTTCCCAGGGAAAAAGCCCTCCCATACATCTCTTCCTTGTCCATGGCAGCAAACCAAAAATTTTTGGAAAGATTGGTTGACTACTTGTTTAGGAGAACGAAAGAGGTTATGGGGAGAATATAATACCATGATAACTCGATCTCTTTTAATTTTAAAGTTATTAACTTTTCAACCATCCGGAGCAATTTCAGCAGCTGCTACTACTTCTCTTCCAGAGGTTATAGGAGGAGAAAGAAACTGGGATTATCGTTATACCTGGCTCAGAGATTCCTCTTTTACATTAAAAGCCATGTTTAGCTTAGGTCATCTTAGTGAGGCAGATCATTTTATTAAATGGCTCCATCAGGTATACCAGAGATATGGAGGTAAAAACCTTCAAATTATGTATTCACTTGATGGGAAAGCAGATTTAAAAGAAAAAAATCTAGGCCATCTTAAAGGATATCGAAATTCTAAACCGATAAGAATAGGAAATAATGCTTTTTTGCAGAAACAATGGGATATTTATGGAGAAGTTATGGATACAGCATTGCGTTTATCCGATTATGCCGGCAAGATTGATGAGAACTTATGGCCTTTCTTTGTAGATATCTGTAATATGGCCTGTAAAAATTGGCCTCTACCTGACGAAGGAATTTGGGAAGTGAGAAATGGACCGTTTCATTTTACCTATTCCAAGGTTATGTGCTGGGTTGCCCTGGACCGAGGAATAAAAATAGCGCGTCGATATGGTTTTGAAGCACCTTTGTCCTACTGGAAAGAAAATGCGAAAAAAATTAAAGACCAAATCATTAACAAAGGATTTAACCAACAAATAAAGAGTTTTGTTCAACATTACGATACCAAAGAAGTTGATGCCAGCCTTTTATTACTACCTTTGGTAGGATTTTTACCTTTCGAGGATCCAAAGGTAGTTTCTACTGTACAGATTATTAAGAAACAGCTAATGAAGGATCAATTTTTACTTAGATATCAATCAGAAGATGGTTTACCAGGCAAGGAAGGCGGATTTGTACTCTGTAACTTCTGGTTAATTGAATATTTAACAAGATCAGGGAAGATTCTAGAGGCAAAAAAAATCTTAAGAGATACAGAAAAAGCAGCAAACCATTTGGGTCTTTTTTCCGAAGAATACCATATAAAAGATAATCTAATGCTGGGAAATTTTCCACAAGCATTTAGTCATATAGGATATATCAATTCAGCAATAGCTTTGTTAAGGGCAGAAAACAAAAAAATAAAAGATGAGAAAAAATACAATTCGTTAATTCTGAGGTTAAAAAAATTAATTCCTACTCGAGTAATCTTAAATGAAAGTAAAACTGCTAAACTAAAGAATAGTAAAAATATTGCTATTAATCTAAAAACCAGATTAAATCTTTTACAGGGAGCATTTTTCAACATTGAAGAAGGACGGGTAAACTATGAACAGATGAGACGTTCCGAAAGTTATCGTAATTATATTCAGTTGGCAGGACAATTGAATTACTTTGATCCCTTTCTCCCGAATAGCGATGAAGAAAAAAAAGCATTTTGGATTAATATCTATAATATTCTGATTATTCACGGGGTGATTGAATTAAATATTCAGAATTCAGTGTTGGAGGTCTTTAATTTTTTTCGGCGTATCGGCTATCAGATTGGAGATTATTTTTTCTCACCGGATGATATTGAACATGGTATTTTACGGGGAAATCG
>CAZPII010000115.1:2418-5812 GCA_964586485.1 uncultured Atribacterota bacterium
CCTATCCAAAATCTTTCAATGGTATGCCCGGGATTTTGGAAAAGATTGGAATGAACGCTTAAGTTTATTAGCACATTTTCTCAATTCAGATAATAAGGAGTACATTTTAAATAACTTGGGAAATCTGGATATCCGATTTTTGCCTTATAATTGGAATCTGAATCAAGTTTTAAAAAATTAAAAAATCTTTTTTTAAAGTTAATAGAATTTCTTTGGAGGGGTACGCAATGAAAGATAAAATGAAACCAGTCATTGTTCTGGGGGCAGATCATGCCGGTTATGAAATTAAAGAATTTATTAAAACAATATTGAATAATATGGGTTATCAATTTGAAGATGTCGGTACATATAATAAGGATAGTGTTGATTATCCCGATTATGCAGAAAAAATGGCCATAAAAGTGGTGAATTCAGATAATAAGGTTGGAATTCTTACCTGTGGTACCGGTGTTGGTGCTGCTATTGCTGCGAATAAAATTCCCGGTATCAGAGCAGCTCTGGTGAATAGCGAACAGGAAGCTGTCCTAAGTATTGAGCACAACAAAGCCAATGTTCTGGTTTTGGGTGGCAGGCCTTTTGATCGAGAAAAGGTGAAAAAAATAATTTCCGCATGGTTTCAAGCCGAGTTTCATGGCGGCAGGCATTTGCGTCGGGTAAAAAAAATTGAAAATATTGAAAAAAAATATTATGGTAAAACTAAAAACATTTAAGAAGGATTATCCACAAACAAAAAAAACTAACCCACATAACAGGGTTGTTTTAAATATATTTTTATCTAATTTAAGATATTCCAGTGATAAAACCACCAGAGTATTCCAGTTGACCAGAGGGTAAAAATAGCATAATAAATTCTTCCCCCAATACTTAGAGTTCTTTTAATCCAGACGGTTAAAGCTGAAATAATCAGCAAGAATGCCAATACAGGTAATATCCAGACAATCTGGCTTAAAAAGTCATAAGTAGAGGAGCCTTGCAGTAAAATATAAGGGATACCATATTCAGGATGCATATTGGAAAACACAAGGAATAAACCTGTAAAAATAAACAGTGTTATTAAGGCATAAATAGTAGCAATAAATTTAGCAAAAATAGCTCTCTTCCCTGCCGAAGTTTTTTTAAAAATTGACTTAATCCAGATAACTATGGAAATGAGTGCTAATAATATATATCCAAGCAGCAGGAATAAATTAAAAGGTAAAGTTTCATACCAGGGAGCCCTTGCCATTACATTAGGACCATTTGTCCAGAGATGAGTAACTTCACCCTGTTCATTGATTGGTGCAAAAAACTTGTCTATTCCTTCTTTATCATAAAATATAGCTGGCTTACTCTGTTCTAAACGAGTTGTTTCACCCATAAATGTTTGGATTATATTGTTTTCTTGATCTACCTTAATATCCAGAGGCTGGATTAGACGGATCAATGATTCATAAGTAGTAAAATTTGTTCTATTCATATGATAAGTCCCCTGTAATAAACTTGGATCAATAAAACCATTCTTTCTTTTATCAGTTGCAGCTGCCACCTGCTCCGGGAAATATCGGTCCACAAATTTTTTAATTAAAACTCCTCTTGCTCTATGTGAGCTGCCTCCATTATAGGATACAAACAGACCCACATTTGTTTGTGGGATTAAATACAGGCCGGAATGAAATAATAAAGTATCTCCACCATGGGAAATGATTCGATATCCGTTTAGATTCATTTCAATAAATCCATGCGCCATACCTTCTAATTCTTCATGATGTGTAAAACTCTGACTATGCATAAGTCCCATAGTCTTTTCATTCAGCATTCTTTTATCATCATAAAGGCCATTTTCAAGGTGGGCAATCATAAATTTAGCCATATCAATAGCAGTGCTGCTGAGACTGCCGGCAGGATAGCCCTGTATTAATTCAAAATCACCTTTATAATAATCTCCTTTTTTGGAAACATAACCATAAGCAGATTCAGCTTCAATTCCTTCCGGAACCGGTTGTTTTAAGGTGCTATTGAGCATATTAAGAGGAGAAAAAATATTTTCTTCTACATATTTATCAAAACTCATTCCGGAAACTTTCTCCACAATATAAGCTGCCAGGTTCGCGCCATAATTCGAATAAGCCATCTGCTGTCCCGGAGGATATACTCTTGCAGGAATATGATTTTTAAGATATTCTCCCAGAGGACGGATATTTTCTTTTTTATCTACAAACAAATATGAGCTTTGATCTTCAAAACCAGCGGTATGATTCATCAGATGTTTCATGGTGATTGTTTCGCGAGGCAAGGCATCTTTGTATCCCCTGATTTTATAAGGAATACGAAAATCAAGATATTCGTTAATATCTCTATCTAAATCTATTTTACCCTGTTCAACCATTTGCATGATGGTTGTCCAGACGAATAATTTAGTGATTGAACCCGGCCTGAACATTGTTTTTTCCGGATCCACCCTTTTTTGATTTTCAATATCAGCATAACCATAACCTTTTGCAAGAATAATTTCTCCATCTTTTACAATTGAAAGGGTTACCCCGGGTACTTTATATTCCTCCATTTGAGAGGCAATTAATCCGTCAAAAAAAGCCTCTAGTGTGGGAACATTGTTAATATTTTCTGTTTGAGCAAAAACCGGTGGCAAAGATAACATAAGAAATAATAGAAAGAAGAAGAAAATTAAAAATATTATTTTAGTATTTTTCATTTATAACACATCCTTAGAAAATTATTACAAAATATAATTGTATTCATTTCAGCTCTTATATAAATTTATTTATTTCCAGGTAATTTTAAATGATAATTTTTTCTTTGGCAAAATAACAGTCATAAATAACAATTCCTACATTAGCCAAGGCAAGAACAATAAAACCGGCCAGTCCGGTTCCTCCAACTATCAGGTCATTTCCTCCTTTTGTTACTATAAGTGGAAGTCCTACTGTGGCATTAATAGAGCCATGAATGATGGCGGCAGCAATAACCGATTTTGCTTTTAAACGCACATAACTAAAAATAGGAGAAAGCAGCAAGGTAAATATAATCATCATATAGACCCCGGTTTGAGGATTTTCCGGATAGTTATGTCCCTGCAAGATAATCGGAGCATGCCATACACCCCAAATCAAACCGATAACAACTGAGGATTTCCAAAAACCCAAATAACCTAACTCTTTTTGTAAAAAACCCCTCCATCCCAATTCTTCACCGAAAGCGGCAACAGCATTGATAGTAATTCCGGCAATAAGTCCCTGTAAAAGTCCAATCCAGAAAGGATGAAGGGGGAAAGCATCAGCCTGAGCTTTCATTTGCTCCAGTTGTTCAGGGCTGAGTGTAGACTCAAACCTTTCAAATATACCCGCCATTTCCGGAGAATATTCTACCCCGGGGAAGAGGAGACTAACTCCCAGGGTGG
>CAZPII010000116.1:0-5780 GCA_964586485.1 uncultured Atribacterota bacterium
ATTTCCATGGTTATAGCTGCCGTAGCCGGGGCCGTTGCCGCCGGCTTCGGCTTTCCTGTTCGTATTTTAGTAGAAGGTACCTTCACCTATATCGATTTAGGTTTAATATTTGTTACGGCATCTGTATTTATTAATATTTATTCCGAAACCGGTGCCATTAATGCTATGGTCGCCAATGTTGTAGAACATTTTTATGATAAAAAATGGATCTTATTTGCTTTAATGGTTTTTATTATGCTTATTCCGGGAGCTTTAACCGGTGCAGGTAGTGTGGCTATATTTGTGGTAGGTGGAACTGTGGCAAAAATTATGCAGTATATGGGTATTTCCAGAGTTCGAACTGCCGGGTTTATTTATGTTACCGCTATGTTATCTGCCGCTGCGCCACCTATTAACCTTTGGGCTATGCTCATGGCTGCGGGAGCGAATATGCCCTATGTGGGCTTTACCTACATACTTCTGGTTCCCATTCTTATTATTGCGCTTTTTGCTATCATTTATTTTGGTCGTAGTGGAACGGCTCAAAAAAAAGAAGACATTCTGGCACAGATACCAAGGACACCCGAAAATCTTACTGGTTTAAGAATTATCCTGCCTTTATTGACTTTGGTTTTGCTATTTTTGCTTTCCCAGCATGCCGCCTTTTCTATTCCTGTTTTGGGACTTCCTTTTATGTTTATTATTTGTGCCATTATTACCATGCTTATTAATCCAAAGAAGACTTCTTTGAAGCGCTATTATGAAGTGGTGGTCAATACCATGGAGCAGGTTTTTTCCTTGCTGGCTACGGTTATCAGTGTCGGCGTTCTGGTAAACATAATGACTGCTACGGGGGTAAGAGGTTTAGTGGCAATCACCTTTATAACTCTCCCGCTCTTCTTTGTTTATGCCACTGTGCTGATTTTTGGTCCATTGGCACAGGGCTCACTCAGCTATGGGAGTGCGATTATTATTGGAGTCCCGATTATCTTTTTATTCAACACCATGGGTATTAACAACACTGTTGTTGCGGCAGCTCTGGCTCTGATATTCCCTCTGGGTGACTGTTTACCACCTTCAATGATTGTTGGCCGGGTAACCATTGAAACTGTAGGTTATAAAGGTCCTTATCTCACATTCCTGAAAAATATTGCTATTCCCTGGTTATTTATGGGTGGAGTGGCATTGTTAATGTTGATCTATGCTAATAAATTAAGTTTTCTGGTAATTTAAAAATAATGAAAAAGAGGTGTGCAAAATGTTGATATGGTTACATGAAGCTATTCATCAAATATATTTTATTTTAGCTGCTGTATTTGCTTTATTGCTTTTACGGGGCTTGTTTAAAAGGAAAACCAGGACGAACTGGGTTTATGATATTATCTATGCTTATACCCTGATACCGTTTCTGTTGCGGGCTTTACATATTAAATAGGAAGGGGTTTTCGGAATGAATAAAGTTTTTTCAAGAAGATTGATTATTTTAGTTGGTGTATTAATTATTGCTTTTTTGGGAGGTAGAGAATTGTGGGAGATTCGTCATTTTAAGCAATCAATAGTTGTCTCCGAGGATTTTACCAAAAAAGTGATGTTAAGCGATTATTTTGAAGGAATTAGAGGAACCTGGGTTGACACTCCAGTATACATTTATGATTCAGGTAACCCCGGTGGTTCGCTCTTATGGCTAGGTGGTACCCATCCATATGAGCCGGGAGCTATCCTGCCTGCTTATGTAGCTGCCGAAAATCTTAAAATTACCAAGGGTAAAATTTTCCTAATCCCGGTTGCCAATCGTAGTGCCTGGACAATGGGTGACTATGGAATGGGCTATCCTAAGTATTTTTCTCTGGAAGGTGACTGGGGAACGAAAAAATTTCGAATTGGTGCCAGGAATTCAAACCAGTTAGACCAGTGGCCGGATCCTTTTACCTATGTTCATTATCCGTCACACCAAAACTTGGCCCCCGAAGATATTCGTAATTTGAACAGAACCTATCCGGGGAGACCGGATGGCAGCCTTACGGAGAGGTTGGCTTATGCCATTATGGAGTTGACTAGAAATGAGAATATAGACTTGTTTGTGGATATGCATGAAGCATCATTGATGTATCCGGTTGTGAGTACTTATGTAGCTCACCAGGATGCCGATGATATTGCCATGATGGCTGGTATGAATTTGAGTGCCGAACAATTCCCGATGAAATCAGAAAGTTCGCCTAGAAGTTTACGTGGGCTATCCCACCGCGAAGTAGGTGATTACAGTGATGCTTTAGTTGTTTTAATGGAAACTGCAGAGCCCTTCATTGACAGAGTCGCCGGGAAAATGACCGAGGAGCTGATGATTGAAGGAAAGGATGAATTTCTACAAAGAGCTGCCGAGGAAGGGTTACTTTACTGTAATCCGGAATATGATATTGAATTTGGGAAACCTATGTGGTATCGAGTAGGAAGGCATCTTTCCGGTACCATGGAAGTAATCAAACAGATGGGTGAATTCTACCCAGACAAACAAATGGAAGTGGAATTTCCCTTATTCTTTGATTTGGAAGAACATGGAATTATGCATTTCTTGCATAATCCTGAAACTGCTGATACTGATAGATTGTTCTATCAATAAAAATATTAAGGTAACAAGGAGGTGTGTAATATAGTCAAAAGCTGATTAGATAAATCAAAATGGTAAAAATAATTTTAACCCGTAAATCTTGAAAAAATTATTAAAAAATGGAGGAAAATATGAACTTTAAAAAATTGTTAACACTTCTTTGTATTGCACTAATGACCGTCATGTTAAGCACAAATGTATTAGCTAATCCGGAAGTTGAAGATGGTTTAGCTGACCAGGGCTGTACCATCGTCGCAGTCGGAAAAGATGCCAGTGTGAACGGTACTGCCATGATTACCCACAATGATGACTCTTCGGTTGCTGATTACCGTCTATGGATTAAACCGGCATTGGACTGGCCGGAAGGTTCTAAAAGAGAAATCGTCCTTAACGGTCATGATTATGTAGATTATGGCAACTGGCCGGATGTGGACTATGATTCTGAAGCCTCTCGCGGAGAAGTAATGGTTATGGGTGAGATGGACCAGGTTGATCATACCTATGCCTATTTCCATTCCCGTTATTCCTTTATGAATGAAATGGGAGTTGCCATGGGTGAATCTACTTTTGGTGTCGGCACTCATTTACCCAATGGTGAAGAGATTAATAGAGTGATGAAAGAAGAGAGTGACGGAATTATTGACTGCTGGTATGCTCAGGACATTGCTCTGGAAAGAGCCAGTACCGCAAGAGATGCAGTTCGTATTATGGGTGACCTGGTAGAAGAATATGGCTGGTATGGAAGCGGAGAAACTATCAATGTAACCGATGGTGACGAAGTATGGATTGCCGAGTTTTACGGTCGTGATATCTGGGTTGCAGTAAAAATTCCTGATGATCATTTCTTTGTAGCCTCCAACCGAGCTAAGATTAGAGATATTGATCTGGATGATGAAGAAAATGTTATGCATTCACCAAATTTGGTCTCTTTTGCCGTAGAACAGGGCTGGTATGATCCTAATTCAGGTGAGCCATTCAGACCTGCTGATATCTATGCTCCAAATGATAGACTCTATTCTACCCGCAGAACCTGGAGAGCATTCAAGCTGGTCGCACCTTCTTTGGATATCGGACCTGATGATATTTATTTCCCTTTATCTGTAAAACCGGAAAAGAAACTCTCTGTTCATGATATCTTTAAGATTAAGGGCGATTATTACAAAGGAACCGATTATGATATTTCTACCGGACCGGCTGCCGGGCCGTTTGGCGACCCCTTGAAATACCCCTACACTCCGGGGCATAATGAAAGAGCCATTAATATTATGAGAACCTGTTATGTCCATATAGCTGAAGTTGACCCAAACCTATCCGCTCCGTTTAAAGGAATTAGCTGGTATGGTTACGGGGCACCTGATTCAACTTACATTACCCCACTCTGGCCGGTTATGAATGAATTACCGGAAGGTTATCAAGTAGGCTCCCGTTATGAGGATTTCCGCAGAGACTCCTACTGGTGGACCAATACTTATGTTCAGGAAATGACTCAATTTAAATACAATGAAGCCATTGAGGAGCTCTATAAATACCGTGACCCCAAATTGGAATCACTCTACAAAATGACTCCAGTTGTACAAAAAGCGGCAGTGGAATTGTATAAAACTGATCAAGAAGCAGCTATACAGATGATCACTGATTATGCTTACAGTAATGCAGTCCGCTGGCACGAGGATTGGCTGGCATTGGGTGACCGTTTCTTTAGTGATTACTGGTCATTAAATACCAGACAAACTCCGGAATGGTTTGACAAAGTATCTGCTCAATGGGCTGCTGATAATATGCCTAAAATGGGTAGAAGAGAATCAGACCCACCTTTAGAAGAACTGGATATTTTGAAAGACTAATATTGTTAAGATATTATGAAATAAATAATATAATATAATATCAATATCGATGTAAACAGAATAAGTTGGCTGATAAGGAATCTTCCTTTTCAGCCAACTTATTTTAGGTTGACTATGGTTTAATACTTAGATATATTTAACAGTATCAAGTGTCGAATGCAGATATTATCCCTTGTCTAAAAACTTAAATTCAGGTTTAGATTTAAAAACAAAAATAATAATATGAAAAATTGGATTAGATATAATATTACAATTAAAAATTTAATTATTCTTTTTATCATTGTTGGTTTTGGATTAATTGCCACAGAAATTTCCAAAGAGAATATACCAACCTCTTATTATCAATTACAATTAAAAGCAGCACAAATAATGAAAGAATCATTAAAAACTATTCAGGAAGAAAGAGAAGCAAGGGATATTTCTATTAATGAGAAAACTGATCCCAATAATACAGGAATAATAGGAGAGGAATATACTCGCTTAACAACTACGCTGGGCAATTTAAGTGCCAAACGAACTTCAGCTAACCCTGATTTTGCTGCATTAATGGTAAAGTATTTGAAACAGGCTGGCTTGAAGTCAGGTGATGTTATTGCTGTCGGTTCCAGTGGTTCATTCCCTGGTTTAATTATTGCTACCCTAGCTGCCTGTAAGGCAATGGAAATTACACCACTCACTATTTATTCTATTGGTGCTTCCGAATACGGGGCAACTATTCCGAGCTTTACTTTTATCGATATGCTGGAAATATTAAATGAGAAGAATATATTACCTTATAGCCTGTTGGCTGTTTCTATGGGAGGAAATAATGATCAGGCAGAAGCCATGTTTTACCCGGATTCTCAGGAAATGATTAGAAATATAGCCCATAAATCGGGGGTATTTTTTATCGATACAGATAATTTAGTTGAGAACATTCAAAAAAGAATGGAACTTTATAAAAATGCTGCAGGTGATAAAAAAATAAGCTTATTTGTTAATATTGGTGGCGCCTCAGCTAATTACGGGAATACAACTGCATCAATTACCTATCCTAATGGGCTAGTCATGAATGGTCCTGAAATACCTGAGCACCCGGAACGCGGATTAATTTTTGAATATCAGGCATTAGGGTTACCGGTTATTCACCTACTTAACATACGTGATTTAGCCTTAAAAAACGGTATCCCTGTTGATCCTGTTCCATTACCCCAAGTAGGTAAATCAAATGTTTATTTTGAATTAAAATATCAGAAATGGATTATTGCTTTAACAATATTTATAGGAATGGTATTTCTTTATTTAAACATGAAAAACAACCTTCTAAGAAGGTGGTAATGGTTAAATAAAGGTTTTACCATAAAAATATCAAG
>CAZPII010000117.1:0-5762 GCA_964586485.1 uncultured Atribacterota bacterium
TTGCTATTGTAGCTATTGCTCAGCATTGGACTCCCTCTATGGTTTATGCCTCCGGATTCGGAATGGGGATTATCTGGATTATTCTGGCATTAACAGGTATCATTGACTGGATTGCCAAAGTAACACCTAACTCAGTGATCAGGGGAATACAGGTTACCCTGGGCATATTGCTGGCCATGGAAGCCTATAAGATGATTTCTACCTGGTGGATAATTGGTATCCTCTCAATTGTTATTGTATTGTTATTACGGCAGAACCGCTATGCTCCCGCTGCTATTGTCCTAATGGTAATCGGTATAGGAATTATGCTATGGAAAGGCCAGTTTGCTCAAATTAGTTCACCGGCGCTTAGCCTTCCAACCCTGACCAGTTTCTCTTTAAAAGAGGTTTGGCAGACCCTACTATTGGCCGGTTTTGCCCAAGTGCCTCTGACTGCAACCAATGCCACCATTGCTACCTCTTCCCTGATCAACACCTACTGGCCGGAGAGAAATGTGAGTGCAAGATGGCTGGCCTGGAACCAGGGGATTATGAATGTAATTCTCCCTTTTTTAGGAGGCATGCCTACCTGTCACGGTGCAGGAGGATTGGCCGGACAATATTACTTTGGGGCACGAACCGGAGGAACCAACATTCTAGAGGGGTTGATTGAAATTGTAATGGGGTTATTTTTATCCGCCTCTATTGCCAGTTTATTTGCTGTCTTTCCCAGAGCTATTATCGGAGCCATGATGTTTATGATAGGGATAGAGCTTACCAAATTTGTGAAAGATGTTCGTCCGGGCAAAGATATGATCCCTATGATTGTTACTGTTATTGTTGCCCTGATTACCAATATGTTTTTTGGGTTTTTATCCGGACTTGTCACTTATTATCTGCTTTTACTGGCTATTAAGACCAAAAAGGCTACTTAATTACTGAGCATGAACAACCCCCCCCTTCTATCTGTAATGTAGTGCGCTATGTAGTCAATACTACCCTAATAATGCAATGATATCCATTTAACCATGAAAAACCACTTTCTAAGAAGATGGTAATGGTTAAATGAAGGTTTTACCATGAAAATATCAAGATAAGCCATATGATTATTTTTCAGCTGAAATCCAAGGAATTATATTACTTGGAAATACTCAGTTAAAATATTTAAAATAAAAAAAGCAGAACAAGAAGTAATCAAGAAAAGGGCACACCTCTTTTAGAGGTTCTTAAAGCCACCCACTTTGCGGGTGCGGTATTTACTATGTAATATAATATTGTTAACTTAAATTTAAAATAACATAGAACAAATATTATATCAAGATTCTTTCTGTGCCCAGTACATTTGCAACATGGCCGAATAAAGACATATAGCCATATTAACTATAAAATAATCTAATCAGTCAGGATAGTCAAAAATCTTTCTTGATGAATATCAGGTATCCCGAAAGAAATGTGGGCATAGAGAAAGTTTATTGTTACTTTTCACAGTGGGAATATTATATTTAAATGTTGAATATAAATAAATATATTGTATTAGATGCAAGGAAGAACAGAAGGATATATGGTTAATGATAAAATCAGCCGGAAATATGTATTAAACTTGGCTAGCCAGGATCCACAAGGAAGTAAAAAGGCTTGATCAGGTTAAAATATAAACCAAGCCTTTTAAAATTTTCAAAACTAAAATCATATACAAGCCATTAGGTGACTGTTACTTTTTATGTGGATTCCACTTTTTCCAGACATTTCCTGTTAATTCCGTTGAGGGCTTTAGTGTAATTCCGCCTTCTGTCCATCCGGAAGGCATAACCTCACCTGTTTTCTGATGGTGCTGGTATGCTTTGATCTGGCGGAGAAGTTCTGCAGGATTTCTTCCGACTGGAGGACTTAAAATTTCGGCTGCCTGGACAATACCTTCGGGGTCAATCAGGAATCTTCCCCGAACATTTACACCAGCATCTTCATCATATACCTCATAAAGACGCCCGATAGTCCCTCCTTGATCTGAGACCATTGGAAATGGGATATCATTACCAACCATTTTACTAAGTTCAGTTTCGTTCCAAATTTTGTGGGAATGCACACTGTCTGTACTTACAGAAAGTACTTCTACATTTAATGCCTGAAGTTTGTCATAGCTCACGGCTATGTGTGAAATTTCGGTTGGTCAGACGAAGGTAAAATCTCCTGGGTAGAAGCATAAAACAACCCATTTGCCACGATAATCCTCTAAAGACACTTTTTTATATTTCCCCTGATGAAAAGCCTTACCAGAAAAGTTTGGTGCCTTTTTAGTAACTAGCATAAGTATCAACTCCTTCCTATTTGATATTAATGAAATAATTCTATTATTAATAAATACGAAAGTCAATTTTAAAACAAAGGTAGGGAAGAATAATATCAAAAGGGGTCGATAGTAAACCCCTCTTGACAATACAAAAAAGCAGTATTATAATTATAATAATGACACTATAGAAGTATCATTATAATTGTAATATTAAAAAGTAAAAATTTTACTCTGATTATTTAATAAACTTTATTTATAGTTTATAGGAGGGAAAAATGAAACGTTTTTTATCTTTCAAAACCTTGTTCAAATTAAGTTCGTTATTTACTATTTTAGTTCTGTTAATGATGATTAATACTTTCGTATTCCCAGGTAATGCTGAAGATTTAGCAGGGGAACAGAGTCAATCTTTAACCTCAGTCGAAATTCGCGAGTATCAAGGGGAAGATCTATCCTCTATTATTGATTTTCGGGAAAATTCCATCAGAGGCCCACAAAATGTAAATATTGATGAATACAGGCTTGAAATAACCGGCCTGGTGCAAGAGAACAGAAGATTAAAGTATTCTGATATATTAGAAAATAACGAGATATACAAAAAAATTGTAACCCTGAACTGTGTTGAGGGATGGGAAGTCAAAATTTTGTGGGAAGGGGTTTTAATACGTGACCTTATCGGTATAGATAACATAAAGCCTGAAGTAAAGACAGTAATATTTCGTGCCCAGGATGGGTATTCCACTTCCTTGCCGATTGATTATATCATCGATAATGACATTCTTTTGGCTTATAAAATAAATGAAGTTACTTTACCTGCTGTAAGAGGATTCCCCTTTCAACTGGTTGCTGAAAGCAAATGGGGCTACAAGTGGATAAAATGGGTAACCCAAATAGAGTTATCGGATGATGAGGATTACGAGGGATTCTGGGAAAGCAGAGGTTATGATAATGAGGCTGATTTAGGTGAGAGCTTCTTTTAATTTATCTGGTAATTAGTTGTAATATTAAAACTATATAACCTAAAATTTCATATTCAGGAGGTAAAAACATAATGTCAAAAATTGAAGTTGACTGTTGCGGAGAAACCTGTCCTGTTCCTCTGGTAGAAACCAGGAAAGCGATACGTAAAGCTTCACCCGGGGATATCATTGAAGTAAAGGGTACTCATCCGGCATCTAAGAAAGAGATTCCAATGGCAGTAAAAGCCTTGGGGTTAAAAATAATTGATATAAAAGAAAAAAGAGGAGAGTGGATAATTACTATTCAAACATAGGGAGGTCTCAGATATGGCAGAGAAAGTAACTATTATCATACATAGTGGAGATATGGATAAGATTTATAGTGCCTTGATTGTTGCAAATGGTGCTCTTTCCATGGGAATGGAAGCCTCTTTATATTTCACTTTTTGGGGATTACAGCGGTTGAAAAAAGGAGATTTGGATAAAGGCCCTCTTTCAAAAATGAATTTAATGGGCTTAGGGAAACAGATGATGAAAAAAAGAATGGATAAAGCCAATGTTTCCTCACTGGAACGCCTGTTAAAGGATTTCAAAGAATTAGGAGGAAAAATTATTGCCTGTGACATGACTATGGAAATAATGGGAATTAAAAAGGAAGATTTAAGAGAAGATTTAATTACCGAATGTGGTGCGGTGGGAACTTATATTCAGGAAGCTAGAGAATCTTCGATTAATCTTTTTATTTAAGGAGAGTTATTTATGTTAGATAAAAAGAATGTTTATATGGATAATGGCTCGGCAACTCGGCTGGATGAACGTGTCCTGGAAGCCATGGAACCGTATTTTCTTGAAATCTATGCGGTTGCTACTTCGGAATTCGGTTATTCTCAGGGTATAGAGGCCAGAGAGTCTTTACAAGAAGCGCGGCAAGTTATTGCTTCCAGCCTTAATGCAGGTCCGGAAGAGATTATTTTTACATCCGGAAGCACTGAATCCAGCAATATGGCCCTAAAAGGGGTTATGAATGAAATGTACAAAAAGGGAAAAGATCACCTGATTGTTTCAGCTATTGAAGATTTTCCGGTTATGTATAGTGCAAAAAAATTAGAAAAACAAAATTTTAAAGTAACTTATCTGGATGTAGATGACTATGGTTTTGTAAATTTGGAAAAGCTCAAAAACTCTATAAAAAAGGAAACGGCTTTAGTTTCCATCCAGCATGCCAATCAGGAAATTGGTACCGTTCAGAATATTGAGAAAATTTCTGCAATCTGTAAAGAGAAAGAAGTGTTATTTCATAGCGATGCTACCCATACTTTTACCAGGATACCTATCAATGTCAGTAAAATACCGGTAGATTTAATGACCATTTCAGCCCATACCATTCACGGACCTAAGGGAATAGGCGGTTTTTATATACGTAAGGATACCCCTTTTGCCAAGTGGATGGATGGAGGGTTTCAGGAATTTAACAAAAGAGCAGGCCTGGAAAATATTCCCGGAGCAGTAGGTTTTGCAAAGGCAGTTGAACTGGTAACTGCTGAAGAAAACAGAAAAATTGTTGCCCTGAGGGGTCATTTAATCAACCGCATTCTGAAGGAAATACCCAAAACAACCTTAAACGGGCATCCTGAAATGAGAACACCTCAGAATGTAAACATCACCTTTCACTTCATTGAAGGAGAATCAATTACCCTGCATCTGGATATGCATGGTTTTGCGGTAAGTACCGGTTCTGCCTGTTTTAGCCGTTCGCTAGAGGCGAGTCATGTCATTCTTGGCATCGGAGGGGACCATGAAAGAGCGCATGGTTCCATCCGTTTTACTCTGGGCAGATATAATGATTTAAAACAAATAGACCAATTGATCGAGGTTTTAAAAGAGATTATCAGTGAGTTAAGAAAAATCAGCCCTTTAGGCAAAGACCAAAAGGAGGAATAGTTTTATGAAATTTCCCTATAATGAAAAGGTATTGGAACATTTTCGAAATCCTCGCAATGTTGGAAAAATAGAAAATCCGGACGGAAAAGCCATAGAGGGAAGCCCGGCTTGTGGTGATATGGTATCGGTTCACATAAAAGTTGATGATAAAACAAAAAAAATTGAAGATATCAAATTTGAATCTTACGGGTGTGCTTCTAATATTGCCACCGGTTCAATTATTACACAGCTTGCCAAGGGAAGGACAATAGAGGAAGCCAAAAAGATTACCTGGAAACAGGCATCAAAAGAATTGGGATGACTTCCTGCTATAAAAGCACACTGTTCTGTATTGGCAGTGGAGGGCTTACGTTCAGCCATCAGAAATTATGAGGAAAAACATGGTTTGACAACTGATAAAAAACCCACTACTGTTCAGACTATTGAAAAAAGATTGAGCAGAGTAATGAATCCCTTAAGCGGTCTGGATCTGATGTACACTAAATTAATTAAAAGCATTGAACTCAATGATGGTATCGTTGAAATAGAGGTTGACTTATCTGAAAATCACCAATTTGCTAATTCAATCAAAGAAGAAATCCTGGAAAAAGTGGAAA
>CAZPII010000118.1:0-5702 GCA_964586485.1 uncultured Atribacterota bacterium
TTACAAAATCTGTCTTTTAATAAAAAATTGTTAGTATTTTTTACACGGTCTGACGTATACCGTATAACGTAAATACTGGAGGACAATTGGAAATGTTGGAACTTCAGCATTTGGCTTAGAAATTTAGGGAAAATTGATATTTAATATAATATTTAACACGATGAGTATAAAATTACATTCAAATTCCAGAATTAAAGTAGATATTTTAAGAATTGTCATATCTTGTCTGATAAACCTTGTTCAATTAGAATATATAAGTGCATATAAAATATAATAGCTAGTTATTGTAGTATTTTGCTTTCAATTATACATTAATAACGTTATACGTAATACGATATACGGTATACAGTTTCAAAACTTTTGACAAGCAAGCGTTTTACATGATAAAATTTGACAAACTTAGAAAAGGATTTGCTCAAATCATAGACAAGCTTATGAAGTCATTAAAATTATTATTGAATGCCAAGACACTAAAAGAAAAGAATGGTCTGAATCCATAGAGGTAATATTCAACACAGCAGTTAATTTTGCTGTGTTTATTTTTATTTAACCATGGGAAACCACCTTCTAAGAAGGTTTTAGTTTAAATAAAATGATTCTTAGAGCCACTCGCTATTTGGGTGCGATATTTACTTAATAGTAATCCGTAATATCAGGAGGTATTGCAAAGTATGTAGCACTATGGTTCTTTTAAAAGGAAAGAGATATTTGTGATAAGGTGAAGTTGAGAAGTGTGCGAAGTGATATTTATGGAATCTTTATAAGAAAACAAAGAATACTAAAAAACAAAAAGGCGGTGTAAACAAGTGCAAGTTACAGATGTAAGAATTAGAAGAATACAGACTGACGGAAAATTGAGAGCTTATGTATCAATTACTTTTGATGACTCTTTTGTAGTTCACGATTTAAGGATTATTGACGGAAGAAAAGGTATGTTTGTAGCCATGCCCAGCAAGTTGCTTCCTAATGGAAACCATAAGGATATAGCTCATCCGATTAATACTGAAGTCAGAGAAATGATTCAAAGTGCAGTATTAAAAGAGTACGAGGCAACTGAACAGGAAACACAATCCGGTGACGAATCCAGCCCTGAGCAAGAAACACAGGAAAGCAGTGAAGAGATTTCCACTGATTTAGATACGGAAGAAGAAAAAGAATAATTTTAATTTTCTGGTTGAAATTTTAACCGGTTTGTTTATAATATTAGTTGGTTTAACTAAAGAGCGCGAAATCTTACTGATTAATCTCAGAAGAAAAGTAAGCATTTAGCTATAAATATGGATGGGGTGTGGCCAAGTGGCAAGGCAAGGGAATTTGGATCCCTCATTCGGAGGTTCGAATCCTCCCACCCCAGCCAATATTTTTAATTATAATTACTTGCCTCAATTAGATCATATCTTTGTGAATCATTTTAAACTTATGTTTGGTAGGAAATACTATGAAATTTATTGCATCAATTATATTAGCAGCCGGACAAGGAAAAAGAATGAAATCTTCTTTCCCCAAAGTTCTACATCATATAGCCGGTCAATCTATGCTTTCTTATTCTCTAGGATTAAGTAAGTTATTGGGAATAAAAAAGAAATTAGTTGTAGTCGGCCATCAGGCTGATATAATAAAAAAAGAAATAAATAAAATAGAAGATGATGTAACTTTTGTTTACCAGGAAGAACAATTGGGTACTGCTCATGCAATACAACAAACAAGGCCGCACCTGATTGATTTTTCGGGAATTATTCTAGTATTATCTGGCGATGTGCCCCTTTTAAAACCATCAACGATCAAGGAAATGGTTGATTATCATACCAAACATAAGGCAAGCTGTACTTTGCTGACTGCAAATCTAGACCATCCGGATGGATATGGTCGTATTGTAAGAGATCAACAGGGAGCAATAACTGGAATTTTCGAACAGAGTGATCTAAAAAAAGGATTAGAACAAATCAAAGAAATAAATGCCGGAGTTTACTGTTTTAATGCACAAGAATTATTTGCAGCCTTGATGCAGGTTAAGCCGGATAATCGTCAAAAGGAATATTATCTGACCGATGTAATCAAAATCTTGATAGAAAAAGGATCTTTTGTGGCCAATGTAGCCGTTCAGGATAGTAAAGAAATTATTGGTGTTAATACTCGAATGGATCTATCCCGTGTAACCAGTATTCTTTATGAAAGAAATGCATCTTTTCACATGTCAAACGGTGTTAGCATTATTGATCCCACAAATATATTTATAGAAAATCAGGTAGAAATTGGACAGGATACCATCATTTATCCCTTTACCATTATCACAAAAGGAACCAAAATAGGGAAGTCTTGCAATATTGGTCCATATTCTCATATTGTTAATAGTCAAATTGGCTGTAATACAAAAATCCATTCTTCTGTTGTGGAAAATAGTCAAATTGGCAGTTACTCCACGATCGGTCCATATTCCCATATAAGACCTGATAGTATTATCAGTAATGAGGTAAAAATTGGAAATTATGTCGAGGTAAAAAAATCATTTATTGGCAAGAGAAGCAAGGTAGGACATCTTTCATACCTTGGAGATGCAACTCTGGGCGAAAAAGTAAACATAGGTGCAGGGACAATTACCTGTAATTTTAACGGGGAGAAGAAAAATCCCACAATTATTGAAGATGGTGTATTTATCGGAAGCAATAATGCACTGGTTGCACCGGTAACTATCGGTCGAAATTCTTATACCGCTGCAGGATCCACTATTACTGAAAATGTTCCAGCCAAAAGCTTGGGAATTTCTAGACCTCGACAGAAAAATATCCTTAATTGGACAGATAAGAAGAACAAGAAGAAAAACAAATAAAATATGTTATAATGTTTCAGGAGGCAAAAGTTTTGATTGCATATTCCCATAGAAAATTTCAGGTTTTTTCAGGAAATGCCAATAAAGGATTGGCAAAAGATATTGTTTCCCATTTAGGGATACAATTAAGTAAAGCAGTGGTTTCCAGGTTTCCAGATGGTGAATTACATGTCAAAATAGATGAAAATGTTAGAGGGAATGATGTATTTGTGATTCAACCGACCTGTCACCCGGTGCATGAACATTTGATGGAATTACTGGTAATGATTGATGCGCTTCACAGGGCTTCTGCCGAACGAATTACTGCAGTAATTCCTTATTATAGTTATGCCCGACAGGATAGAAAAACTCGTCCCCGTGAGCCGATTTCAGCCAAACTGATTGCCAATTTATTAGTTCAGGCAGGTGCAGATCGTATTCTAACTATGGATTTACACGCCGGGCAAATACAGGGATTTTTTGATATTCCTGTTGACCATCTGGAGGCTGAACCGATATTGTCTGATTATTTTAAAGCTAAGGATCTATCCAAGGTTGTGGTTGTTTCTCCGGATGTGGGAGGAACTGCACGTGCCAGGAAATTTGCCGGTCGTTTAAAAAAACCAATTGCAATTATCGATAAATATCGTGAATCTGATACTAATGTAGAAATCATGCATATAGTAGGAAGTGTAAAAAATAGAACTGCCATCATTGTAGATGATATGATTGATACAGCCGGCTCTGTTATCAAGGGTAGCCAGGCAGTTTTGAATGCTGGAGCAAAGGAAGTTTATGTTTGTGCTACACATCCTGTCTTTGCCGGACCGGCCAAAGAAAGATTGGAAAAATATTGGAAGGAAGGTTTGTTTAAAGAAGTAGTGGTAACTGATACTATACCTATTCCTGAGGAAAAAAAGTTACCATGTATCAAAATATTGTCTATGGCAGCATTGTTTGCAGAATCAATCAAGAGGATCCATAGTAATATGTCTATTAGTGCATTGTTCAGATAAAATAATATTAAATAAAACTGTAAAAAGCGGAGGAAAACCGAATATGAAGCGAATTAAATTAGATGTTGAAACCAGAGATAAAATAGGAAAAGAGGAAAGTAAAAAACTCAGGAAATCCGGTTATGTTCCTGGTATACTTTATTCTCCTCATGATAAAAACAATATTTTGTTAAAAATTCCGGAAAAAGATTTATATCAATTTTTATTGGATAAAAAACATTCTCACGGAATTATTAACTTAAGAATAAAAAAAGAGAGCGCCAAAGATACTACTCGGCTGGCATTTATCAAGGATTTTCAGTATGATTCCTTAAATAAAAGAATCAATCACTTTGATTTCTATGGTGTTACCATGAAAGAAAAAGTAACCCTACAGGTACCTCTGGTTCTGGAAGGTGAGCCTAAGGGAATAGATGAAGGTGGAATACTGGATATTTCCTTAAGAGAAATTGAAGTAGAATGTCTTCCCGGAGATGCGCCGGAGGCAATTACCGTTGATATAAGTCAATTAGGATTTAATGACACCTTGTCATTAGCTGATATAGAGTTACCCAAGGATGTAAAGTTGCTCACTGAGCCTGATCGTACGATTGCCTCTGTGGTTCCGCCAACCAGAGTAGAAGAAGAACCTGAAGGTGAAGAAGAAGCTGAAGAAATTGCTGAAGGTGAAGAAGAAGCTGAAGTAGAAACAAAAGAAGAGCAGGAAGAAAAGGTAGGAAAAGAAGAAAAGTAGAACTTAAAAATGAATAAAATACTGAGTACTGAGGTTGTGGTGGCGTGAAATTAATTGTAGGACTTGGGAACCCCGGCATTAGATATCAACTAACCAGGCACAATGTTGGATTTCTTGCGTTAGATGCATTCGTGGATAAAAATATAGGTTTGGAAGTCAATTGGAAGAAGAAATATTCTTCACGATTTGTTGAACATCATTTTAAAGGACAAAAAATTTTGTTAGCCAAACCACAGACTTATATGAACCTTAGTGGCAAAGCAGTTGAAGAGATTTGCAACTATTATAATATAGCGAACCATCAATTATTAGTTGTCTATGATGATATCAACCTTCCTTTGGGAAGGATACGGGTTCGACGTAAAGGAAGTGCCGGTGGTCATCGCGGTATTGAGTCTATTATTCAATGTTTAGGAACTGATAATTTTCCGCGTTTACGAATCGGAATCAGGAATGATGGATTATTGCGCCATATGGATTATTCCTCATTTGTATTAGCTAATTTTCTGCAAGAAGAAGAACAAATGTTAGAAGGTATGATTAAACTTTCTGTAAAGGTTGTGGAAGATATTTTAGAATATGGCTACGAACATACCATGAGGCAATACAATCAATTAGATCAAAATACTTCATCTTTTGAATAAAGATAATTTTTCAATATCTTTTGAATAAGAATGACAAAAATAGATAGTTGAAAGATAAAAAGCAAGCCAGACAAAATTGGAAAATATTTTTAAAGAAAAATATTAAGAAGGTAATATGATAAAAAAAATTGCTGTTTTAACCAGTGGAGGAGATTCTCCGGGAATGAATGCAGCTATAAGAGCAGTTGTGCGTACCGGTATACATCATAATCTCGAGGTGCTTGGAATCCAATACGGTTATCGCGGTTTGTTGGAAAAAAAGTTATTACCTCTGAATTTAAAAAGTGTGGGAGGAATTATGCAGCATGGGGGAACACTTTTAATGACCTCCCGAAGTGAAGAATTTAAAACAAAATCAGGAGTAAGTAAAGCTGCAGATATTTTACGAGAAAATCAGGTAGATGCATTGGTAGTAATTGGGGGGGATGGTTCAATGGCTGGAGCATTGGATCTTTATCAACAACAGGATTTTTCGGTAATTGGCCTTCCGGCTACTATTGATA
>CAZPII010000119.1:0-5667 GCA_964586485.1 uncultured Atribacterota bacterium
TAACAGGTTCAGTAAATTTTGCGGGAGACTTAGTAACTTCGGTTTATCAGTTTGTATCTAAAGTTTTAGCAGGTTCGATTAATTTCACAGGGGATTTGACCAGAAAACCGATTAAAGTTTTAGCAGGTTCGATATCTTTCATTGGTGGGTTAAATGTCTGGAAATCTATAAGTAAGGTTATTGAAGGGGCATTAAATTTCTTAGGTGAAATAGCAAAACAAATACGCGGACTGTTTACTAAAGGAATTATAGAGATACAGTCTAATCAATCAGATATAGATATCGTAGAGAATTACTCAACTATAGCCTTAGCGGTGAATCAAAGTGAGATAAGTTTTAGCGAAAATTATAGCGAAATAAGCATAGACCTGAATAACAGCCAAATAGAAATATACGGAGGTGCCTAAATGGATTATATCATCGGGGACACTATCCGAATTAAAATAACAGTTAAGAATTATGATGATGTGGAGACGGCTCCGGCTACCGTACCGACTTTGGGAATTTATCAGCAGGACGAAACAGCTTTATTGACTACGGGGGTTTCCACTTTGACGACAGGTACGACAGCAGAATATTATTATGACTGGACGGTCTCAACGGGACTGGCCGAAAATCAGACTTTAACGGCAGTATGGTCTTGGCCTAACCACAAAAAGAATTATCATTTCAATGTCCGTACCCAATTGTCTTGAGGTGAAATATGATTACTGAATTAGTAAATGTAATTAAATTCTGTGAAGCAGATGAAGAAACTGAATCAACTATCTTAAATCAGATTCAGGAATATTCGGAAAGTTATGTTAAAAGGTACTGTCATAAGGATTTTGAGAGTACAGATTATTCGGAATATTACGACGGTAATGGTGGTAAAAGTATATTCTTGGACAATTACCCGATTACGGCCTTAACGAGGGTCTGTGTGGGGAGAAGATATGCTATCAAGATTTACAACACCTCGGATTACACTTCGGCAACCGTGAGCGTCAATTCAAGCGGAATAGTCTTAACTAAAGACGGGACTTCCGATTCAACGGTGACCTTTGCGGACTATACTACCATGAATGATGTAGTGGGAGCAATAAACTCTATAGGAAGCGGATGGTCTGCGAGTATCTACCATAGTGATTATAACAGTTTTGATTCAAGTGAATTGGTGGAGATGTTCGGGAAAAGTGCCATTGACTCAAATTATGTCTATCTGGAGATGCCCGAGGAAGGGATTGATGATTTTGAAGTCTTTCCGAATAAAGGCGAACTCTACCGTGAGAATGGCTGGACAGAGGGATTTCGAAATATATTCGTGAAATACACCGCAGGTCACACAACTATGCCCGAGGAAATCAAATTAGCGATAATGATAATCTGTAAATATTTCTATCAAAAGCGAAACGAAGAATCTTATGGAGCTAAGGATTATTGGACAGGAGATTACAGAGTGACCTTTGAGGAAGGTGAAATTCCCAAAGAGGCAAAAATCATCTTAGACAGAAACAAGAGGTATTTAGTATGAGAGGACCGAAAACAAGTTTAATATTAAAACGCTATACCAAAACAAGAGACTCCATGGGAGGTAATACAGTTACATGGGCAACTATAAAAACCATCAAAGGGGTATTATCGACTGTAAGGGGCGATGAAAGATACAGTGCAGATAAATTGACCGTGATAGCTGATTTTAATTTTTACATGGACTACCCTAAGGGGCATACCATCACCGAACAAGATAGGTTCTGGAGTGATTCGGATGGTACAAGGAAATTCACAATTGAATATATTAACGATTTAGGGGCGAATCAAAACAAAAGATTGGAAATAACTCTGAAAGAGGAAGTTTAATGGAATACAAAAAAGTAAACTGGTACGGAAAAGAAGTTATGATAGAAGTAGACAAGTCAGTCATGGGGGCAATCAAGCAGGGCTGTATGTTGGTAGAAGTTGACTGTAAACGGTCAATGAAAAAGAAAGGAGAGGGAAAAGTTTATTATAAAAAACGAAAAGGCAAAAGTAAAGGATATATAGAACATCATGCTTCGGCTCCTGGAAAGCCACCAGCGGTAGATACCGGAAGATTAAGAGCTTCCATAACTTCAAACTGGACGGGGAGCGGAATGGAAAGAGCCAAAATTGAAACTCCCGTACCCGAAACAAAGTCAGATGACGGTGTGGGACAACCAAAGGAAAAACTCCATGGGGTAGTGGGAACGAATGTGGAATATGCCAAAGATTTGGAAACAGGCAAAGAATCAAGAAACCTGAAACCGAGACCATATCTTAGACCGGCACTTGAACGCCAGAGAGGTAAGATTTTGGAATTATATAAAAATAGATTAAATAAGGGCAAGGTGTAAGAAAGGAAAATAAAATGGAAAAAGAAAAAGCAAAGAAGGCTGCAGAGTTAGCCGAAAAAGAACTCCAAGAGGAAGAAGAACAGAAACAGAGAGATTTGATTAAAAAAGCAATCAAACAGACACTTGAGAAAATCAAAGAAAAAGAAAAGCAGAGAACGAAATTAAACAAAGAAATCAAAAGCCTAAAACAGGACATTGATAATATAAGGGAAGGCAGATTAGACCTTATCGCAGAACGACAGGAGAAAGATGATGACGCCAGAAAAACCTCGATTATTGAGGTAATCAAGGAAATACATCATCATCACTATAACCGCTGGTATGAGCCATATAGAATAATCTGGAAATATGAGTCTGATTATTGTACTGGTGATTATTCGTATTCCGATTGTTTTACTTTTAGTAATACACCTCAATTAGAAGATACATCTGCTGTAACCAATAGTTTAGCAAAAGACTCATATGCGGGGACATACAAACTTGATAATGGAGAATGCGTAACATTAAGTTAAATTAAAAATTGCCTTGCCCTTAAGGAGAAATTATGAAAGCATTATTCGATGGAATTTACAGTCAATTTACAGGTTCAACAGAAGCGGGGACGCCTTATGTTTTAACCGAGGGGAAGTTGTATCCTTCGGAAGCACCGCAGGGGACAGCATACCCGTATGGGGTATATCATTTAATCAGTGATGTGCCTGATTATACTTTTGAGACAACGGTGACTATCGAAAATGCCTTAGTTCAGTTTAATCTTTATGATGATGACAACAGTGCGGTGGATATTTCGGAAATCTATACAGCTTATGCCGATTTATACGACTGGTGCAGTTTGACTTTAACAGGATACAGTTCAGTTTATATGAAAAGAGAATACAGTTATTTAACGAAGGACGAAAATTTATGGGATTATATGATTCAGTATCGAATCGTATTTCAAAAAGGATAAGGAGGAAATAATGTCTAAGGAATTATTGGAAAAAATCAATAAAAGATTGGAAAAGCTGGAAGGTAAATTTGAAGTCAAAAAAGAACTTCCCAAAAAAAACTTTCCTTTCGTGAAGGATTTGGATGCTATTTACATCTTAGGCAGGGGTCAGAGTCTGGGGAGATGCCCTGAACAAAAACCGGCAAATGTAGAATACTGGGGCTGTAATAATGTCTATCGGGCAAGGAAATTGGACAGATTGTTTATTATGCGAAATCCCTATATCGTACAATGTGAAAGGGAGCCGAAATTAATTGAGGAACTTAACGAACATGAATTCCCGGTTTATACTTTAGGAGAATATCCCGAAATCAAAAACAATCTAAGTTACCCGATAGAGGATGTAGTCAAAGAATATTCTCAAACCGGAGAAGGCGGGACATATCTTTTAAACAATGCGGCTTTTATGATGGCATTGGCGATTATGCAGAAACCGAAAGCTATTTACTTGTTTGGGGTGGATATGGCCTACGGAACGAACAATGAATATATGTATAACGAAAAAGCCTGTTGTGAGGCATGGCTGGGAATGGCACACGGACGAGGGATTAAATTCATGATAGCGGAAGGGTCTACTTTATTGAAACGGAAAAGCGTAGACAATTATTATGGACTGAAATATATTAATGATGGAATTTCCAACAGATTAGAGCCGAAATGGTCATGGGGCAATCCTCAAGGCAAATGTGCTATACGGTATACAATAAGGAAAGTACAACATAATCTTTAGGAGGATTAAAATGAAAAAAGGCAAAGAGATTGAATTTGTAAAAGGACTAAATAAAATAATAATC
This sequence comes from uncultured Atribacterota bacterium, assembly GCA_964586485.1. Classification (GTDB taxonomy): domain Bacteria; phylum Atribacterota; class Phoenicimicrobiia; order Phoenicimicrobiales; family Stramentimicrobiaceae; genus CAYWJZ01. The sequence goes on from CAZPII010000119.1 coordinate 4,134, forward strand.
TTAGCTCAAGGACCGAGCTGGTATCAATGTCCGCCTTCTGCACCGGAGGGAGCGGAAATATGGGGGTCAAATGTAATTTACCGTGATCACCCGAATGTGGACAGATTATTTTTTGGACATGATTTAAGGGGGCATTTTCTGGAAGATGACAAAAATCTAATCGAAAACCTGAATAACTATGGTGCACCGATATATACTTTCGGGAAAATAACATTATTGAAAAAGAACGGATTGATACCGATTCAAAATATACTAAACAAATTACAGGTAGGATTTTTTCTTACTACGATTGCTTATATGATAGCAACAGCAATCTTACAGGAGCCGAAAGAAATGGAGTTTTATGGAGTGGATATGCGGCCTGATGCTGGAGGCGAGACCTACGGCAACGAAAAAGGATGTGTGGAATTCTGGACAATGGTAGCCAAGGGGCAGGGGATTAAATTCATTAATACCAAAGAATCCTATATCCTGAAGAAAAAACAGGAAGGCAATTTCCCAAATTTCAGACCTAAGGTGCCACAGAACGGATTAATCCATACCATTCCGGAGCAGGACAGAAATATAATACGACTAAAGGATTACATGATAGTCCCCGAAGGGGAAGAAAAATAAGAAAGAGGTGATTGGCATGGCAGTAATTAGCGGAAGATACGCAGAAGTTGATTTTGAAAATGCGGAAACTTATGTAAGGTCTTGGACGGTAAACTACAACGCAGAAAACTATGATGGGACGAATTTTGACGAAAGTACAGGCGGGAGAACTTATGTTGCCGGTATACCTTCATGGGACGGAAGTTTTGAAGCCTACTTTACAACCGGAAACACCACAACTCCCGGTACCAGCGGGGCGGCAATATTCCGTACCACCACAGGCGAAGCGGGAGTTTATTATGGCGGGATTATTTTAACAGGCATGACTGTAACAGCACCGGTAGACGGAGTAGTAACCCAGAATTATACATTCCAGGGAATCGGGACACCAGCATTAACTACAGCATAAAAGAGGTGATATAAATGCCAGTAATAAGCGGAATTAATGGGGCAGTCTATCATTATCAAGAGTTGACCAATACGGTACCGGAAAGCGATATCACTTATGGCCCGAATACGATAAATTCGGCAAGTCTTGATTTTTCAAGCCCGACATCAGATGGTTATCAAATTAGTAGTACTGGATATGATGGGGTAATAGCAATAGAATTATCAGGAGCTTCAACAGGGAATAACCGCAAATATACTGTTTCATCGGTGAGTTCTGGGACAATAACCGTGAGTGAAACTATTGCTACAACAGGGACAGATACCGGCACTCCGACTATCAGTGAATGCCAGCCTGGTAAAGAAAAATGCGGGTTTTACAACTGGACATTAAATTATACTATTGATATTTTGGACGGGACAAATTTTTGTGATGCCAAAACTAATAACGGCAGAACATTTGTAACCAATGTCACCGATTGGAATGCAACCGCAGATAAATATTTCCTTTCCACCGGGGCGAATCTGATGGATTGGGCTACCGATGAGGCAT
>CAZPII010000120.1:0-5646 GCA_964586485.1 uncultured Atribacterota bacterium
ATGAAATTTTTGTCATAATCTTCCATACAATGAGCTGCCAATTCTTCTGAATCTGAAGTATTTAGATATCTGGCAGGTATAATTACATCAGTATCAATATTATCACCAAACTTCCAGACATTACCCTTTAATATCATTATTATATTACCTCCTCTGGGCTGGATATTTTTCCGGTTATTGCTGAGGCTGCTGCCACTGCGGGACCGGATAGATAAACTTCACTCTCGGTATGGCCCATACGGCCGATAAAATTACGATTTGTTGTGGAAATTGCCCTCTCACCCTTTGCCAGCACCCCCATATATCCGCCCAAGCAGGGACCGCAAGTAGGTGGACTAATAACCGCTCCTGCCTCGATAAATGTTTTTAATAACCCTTCTTCCATAGCTTTAAGATAAATCTGTTGTGTTGCCGGAATAATAATTAATCTTACTCTGGAATCAACTTGATGATTTTTTATTATATCTGCAGCAATTCTCAGGTCTTCAATGCGCCCATTGGTACAGGAACCTATAACTGCCTGATCAATTTTAATTCCTTTAGCTTCACTGATAGGTTTGGCATTGCCTGGCAAATGAGGGAAGGCAACCTGGGGTTCAATATCGGCGACATTGTATTCTATTACTTTCTCATACTCAGCATCAGAATCACTTTTAATTGTTTGGAAAGTTTTATCTGTCCGGCCTTCCAAATAATCCAAGGTAATTTCGTCTGCTTCAATAATTCCGCTTTTACCTCCGGCTTCAATAGCCATATTACATATAGTAAAACGGTTATCCATGGAAAGTTTTCTGATAGCTTCCCCGCTAAATTCCATAATCTTATAATTTGCGCCATTCACACCGATTTTTGAAATAGTATAAAGTATTAAATCTTTTCCTCCTACCCACTTATTTAACTTTCCATTATAGATAAACTTGATTGTTTCCGGTACTTTTAACCAAACCTCTCCCAGGGCAAGCACAGCACCTAAATCGGTACTACCCACTCCAACTGCAAGTGCACCCAATGCTCCCGAAGTAGGTGTATGAGAGTCAGCTCCGACAATTAGCTGGCCTGGCAACACTAATCCTTTTTCCGGCAAGAGTGCGTGTTCAATTCCGGATTTTCCTACTTCAAAATAATAAGTAAGTTTCTGGCTTTGTGAAAAATCTTTAATAACTTTTGCCTGTTCTGCTGATTTTATGTCTTTGTTTGGTACAAAATGGTCCGGAATAAAAGTAACTTTATCCCGGTCAAACACTTTATCAACACCAATTTTGTTAAAAACATCAATAGCAAGAGGTCCGGTGATATCGTTGGCAAAAGCAAGATCTACCCTGGCATTAACCAAATCACCTTTTTTTATATTTTTCTTATTACAATGCTTCTGGATAATTTTTTCGGCAATGGTTTGTCCCATAAATTCCCCCTTAAATTATAATTACTTAATTAGGTATTTCATCAATAACTATACAATTATATGTCTTTATTAATATGGTTAGTTGTTCTCGATTATTTCTAATCTGCTTCTTTGGATACTTCTCCGGAATTTTTCATGATAGCAATGATGTTCATCATTTTCTCAGTTGCTTCAATGGCTGCTAAAACCTGGTCAGAATTAACCCCTTTAGTAATAAAATGACGGTGATTATCAATCCCCCAGGTAATTGTACACTGCACCAGGGCATCTGTCTTTCCCCCGGGTGGTATGGTAACAACATAATCCAAAAGTTTTGGTAAATCAAGGTTAATTTTTTGAAATACCTTTCTCACGGCATTCATGAAAGCATCATATCCCCCATCACCCTGAGCACTTTCTTCCAATTCAATTAATTTATCATTTTTTACATCCTGATAAGATAGCTGAATAACAGCTATAGGTTTAGTGAGATAGCTTGTTAGGATATTGTATGCCTTTAATTGAAATATCTTTTCTTCAGGAGTATCCAAAACATCAGAAACTATATAAGGTAAATCCGCAGGTGTAATCATTTCCTTTTTATCACCCAATTCAATTACCTTGTTTAAGACATGTTTTTTTTGTTTTTTAGTAAGCTTGATGCCAATTTCTTCCAAATTGTATTCTAAGCTGGATTTTCCGCTTAATTTACCCAGCGAGTACTGTCTTCTTCGGTTAAACCTTTCCGGTAGAAGTCTACTGGCATACAAGTTACCTTTTCTGTCACCATCTGCATGTATACCTGCAGTTTGAGTAAACACATTCTCGCCACAGATCGGCTTATTAGCTGCAACACGATAAGCAGAAAAGGCTTCAACTGTTTTACTCAGGGAATATAGATTTTTTTCCACTATTCCCGTATCTATCTCAAGAAAATCCTTTATTGAAACAACAACTTCCTCCAGAGGAGCATTCCCGGCTCTCTCACCCATTCCATTAACTGTGCAATGAATGCCCATAATCCCTGCTTCTACTGCTGAAATTGTATTGGCAGTAGCCAATCCATAATCATTATGGGCATGAAAATCAAAATGAATATCAGGAAATTTTGCCATAACTTCTTTCAAAAAACGATATACCTGGGAAGGATAGAGAATTCCCAGTGTATCTGCTAACATAAATCTGTCAATTTTTTCTTTGCGAAGACTATCAATAAAATAATATACATAATCCGGGGAATGAATCATCCCATTAGACCAATCTTCAAGCCAAATATTACAATGAATATTCATTTTTTGAGCATATGCCACTGTATCTTTAATTTCCTCGATATGCTGTTCTTTAGTCTTTTTTAATTGGGTGGTCAAGTGTTTCATGGATCCTTTAGCCAGGATATTGAGTACTTTTCCTCCGAGTCGGTAAATCCAATCTACCGAATCCTTGATATCCACAAAACCCAATATTTCTACCCTTTGAGCATACTGGTTTTTATTAGCCCATTTAAGAATTTTACGCACTGCTTCTTCCTCACCAGCACTTACCTTTGCACTGGTGATTTCAATTCTGTTTACTTTTATTTCTTCAATTAATGTTTTAGCCAGAGCCATTTTCTCATCAGGAGAATAGCTCACATTCTTCATCTGCTCTCCATCCCTCAAGGTGGTATCCATAATTTCTAATTTTGAAAACATTTTCTTATTCCTTTCTCATACATCTAGGAACTAATAATATACCAACAGTAATAACTAAACTGGACTTAACTTTCATGTGATTCAGGAGTGTTTTTAGGTAATTGTGAAAACAACATTTTATTAATTGCTTTCAGATAAGCTTTGACACTTGCTTCAAGTGTATCAGTGCTGATACTTTTACCTACAAAAGACCTGCCGTTATCCTTGATCTCTACCACTGCTTCCCCTTGAGCATCTTTTCCTCTGGTTAATGCCCTGATATAATAATCGGATAATTTTACTTTTACTCCGGTAATTCTATCAATAGCATTAAATATAGCATCAACTGGTCCATCACCACAAGCAGCATCTTCCAGGATTTTACCTTCTTTTATCAACTTAACCGTCCCGGTAGGTAAGATATTATTACCGGTATTGATGTGAAAATATTTTAGCTCATAAATATCAGTCATATTCTCAATTAACATTTCTGACATAAGAGCTTCCAGATCTTCTACATAAATCTCTTTTTTCTTATCTGCCAGTTGTTTAAATTCCTGAAAAGATTTATTTAATTTTTTATCATCCAAATGATATCCCAGTTCAGCAAGGCGATTCTTGAAAGCATTGCGTCCTGAATGCTTCCCCAGTACCAGCTGGTTGCTTTGCAATCCGATAGTTTGCGGAGTCATGATTTCATAAGTATTTGCCTGTTTTAATACACCTGCTTGGTGAATTCCGGCCTCATGAGCAAAAGCATTCTTGCCTACAATTGCCTTGTTGGGCTGAACTACGAAACCTGTTAATCTGCTTACCAGCTTGCTGGTTGGATAAATATAATGGGTATCAATATTGGTGGACATATTGTAAAAATCTTCTCTCGTATGTAATGCCATTACAATTTCTTCAAGCGAGGCATTCCCAGCTCGTTCCCCGATCCCGTTAACAGTACATTCAATCTGCCTTACACCATGTTTTAAGGACTCTAACGAATTTGCTACTGCAAGTCCCAAATCATTATGACAATGTACGCTGATAATTGCCTGTTCGATATTAGAAACATTTTCTTTAATTCCCTTAATAAGTTGACCAAATTCATAAGGTTGTGAATAACCAACTGTATCGGGAATATTAATAATTGTGGCACCGGCCTTGATAACTTCCTTGAAAATGGTGTATAAAAATTGTGGTTCACTACGACTGGCATCCTCAGCTGAAAACTCTACCTCAGGGCAATAACTTTTCGCTAATTTTACCGCAGAAACCGCCTGTTCCAGGACCTCCCGCGGAGTTTTTTCCAGCTTATACTGCATATGTATAGGAGAAGTAGCAATAAAAGTATGAATTCTTGGTTTACGGGCTAATTTAATGGCATCCCAGGCACATTTAATATCTTTTTCAACTGCACGACATAAACCCGTAATGGTGGAATTTTTAATATTTTTAGCAATTACCTCCACTCCCTCAAAATCCCCGGGAGAAGAAATTGGAAATCCGGCTTCAATAACATCCACTTGCATTTTTTCCAGATGTTTGGCAATTTCCAATTTTTCCTGGGTATTAAGAGAGGCGCCGGGGCACTGCTCTCCGTCGCGTAGGGTTGTATCAAAAATAAAGATTCTTTCAGTCATTTTTTGCCTCCTTGTTCCGTTAAATTAATAATATAGATGCAACAATACTATCTATATTATTTTTTGCCCAGTAGTTTATTTAAAATATCAAGTTCACTTAGTTTTACTTCTGGCGATCGCAATTCTACCGGTTCGTACAATTTCTATGATACCGAAAGGTTCTAAAAGTTTTAAAAATCCGCTGACTTTCTCTTCATTCCCGGATAATTCAATGGTTATCGTATTCCTTTCTACATAAACCACCTTGGCTTTAAATATCTCTACTAATTGAATAATCTCTGCTCTAACCGATAGGGAATCAGTGTGGACTTTTATAAGCACCAATTCTCTTTCAATGATATTTTCAGGTGGGATATCCCGAACACGAATTACATCGATTAATTTATTTAATTGCTTGGTTACTTGTTCCAATACTTTTTGATCCCCACTTACTATAATCGTCATTCTGGAAATTCCGCTAGTTTCAGAATGTCCGACTGCTATACTGTCAATATTAAAACCTCTCCTGGTGAAAAGGCTTGCAACACGGGACATAACTCCCGGATGATCTTCTACTAAAATTGCAATGGTGTGTTTCATGATTGATCGACCCCCATCATTTGATTAATAGATGAACCCGGTTGAACCATCGGAAAAGTATTCTCTTCCTGTGGTATATGACAATCAATCAGCACAAATTGGTTCATCTGAATAGCTTTTTTCAATATCGGATAGAACTCCTCTTTTTTATCAACCTTATAACCAACCCCGCCATAACCTTCGACAATCTTTATAAAATCAGGACTTCCGGCAAGAGAAGTAGAAACATAGCGTCTTTCACAGAACAATTCCTGTAACTGTCTAACCATTCCTAAATAACCATTATTCATTAAGATTACAATAATGGGTAATCGATTATAAATCGCCGTAGCCAATTCCTGTATATTCATCTGAAAACTACCGTCACCGGAAATACAGACAACAG
>CAZPII010000121.1:0-5578 GCA_964586485.1 uncultured Atribacterota bacterium
TTTTCGCCATAGGCAAAATCTCTGCCACAGCAGCTACATTGATATCATACAACAACTGGTTAATTAGTTTTGTCAATTGACCTTTCCCCGAGTCACCCATATAGATGATTTTTTTTCCTATATGTTTTAAGAGTGGTTTAACCCTTTCAAAATCCTCTTCCGATCCACCACACATAATTGTAAGTGTGCCATCAATTGCCCTGTGTTCCATGCCTGAAACCGGGGCATCAAGAAAAGAAATTCCTTTTTCTTTAAAGCAGGATGCGATTTCCAAAGTTCCCTTATAGGTTATTGTGCTTAGATCTACTACTATTTGTCCTTCCCTACAATGTTTTATTAGCCCATTTTCTCCCAGTAGAACTGTTCTTACGATTTTGGTATTGGGTAAACTAAGAAAGATAATATCTGATTTAGCAACTTCTGATAAATCAGTTGTGGCTTTTGCCCCCTTACTGGTAAATTCTTGAAAAACATCTGTTCTTATATCATAAACAACAAGTTCATTGCCGCTTTTTAAAATATTGAGGGCCATATTCCTTCCCATGGTTCCCAAACCGATAAAGCCAATTTTCATGCCTATAACACTCCTTTTTTATTAAACAAATATTTTATATAAATTTCTAAAAATATTTTTAAATTACTTTGTTACTTAGCCTGCCAATTCCCTCAATTTCAATTTCTATAGTATCTCCGGGTTTTAAAAACACTGGGGGTTTACGGGCAAAACCAACTCCTTCCGGAGTTCCGGTCATAATAATCGTACCGGGATAAAGGGTAAAATTCTTTGAGCAGTAACTAACCAATTCTTTGGTGTCAGATATAAGATCAGAGGTATTGGAATCCTGCATAACTTCTCCGTTTAAACGAGAAATTATTCTACAGTTATCAGGATCATCTAGTTCGGTTTCAATCCAAGGACCCAAGGGACAAAAGGTGTCAAAAGATTTACCCCGAGCCCATTGCTTATCTATCCGTATTTGACAATCTCTTGCTGATATATCATTGGCACAGGTGTATCCCAGGATGTAATCTTTTACCTCGTTTACTGGAACATTTTTAGCTTTTTTACCAATAACAATCGTCAATTCTGCTTCATAATCCACTTCATCCGGTGCTATTTTCGGAATAATAATTTTATCCTCTGGACCAATTACACTGGAAGTAGCTTTCAAAAAAATCACCGGTTTTTCAGGAAAAGCCATGCCACTTTCTTTGGCATGTCCTTTATAATTAAGCCCAATAGCAATAATATTGGGTGGCATTACCGGAGCTAAAATTTTTACCTTCTCTCTTTTAACCTTTTTAGAGCCCAGATTAAACTCACCAAATATATCTCCTTCAATAGGACTTATTTCTTCATTTTTTAGTACACCATAAAATATTCTGTTATCTTTCTGAAATCTAACTATTTTCATTATTTTTTCTCCTTTCCTCTTCTGATCTTTTAGCTTTACTTGAAGACAATTTATACCTGACTAGATCTAACTAAAAATTGAAAACTTTTTATGAAGGATATTATAAAATTATTGCACTAATTACCTTCCAGTATTACCAAACTACTATTTGTTTTTCTTCACAAAATTTAATAATCCTCCAGCAAGAAGTATGAATCTCATTCTTGTTGAAAGATCAATGGTAGTTTCAACTTTTATACCCTTATTTAGTATGCTTATAGTGATACCTTTTTCGCTTCGAATGATATTTGTGATATTTTTCATCTCTAATATATCACCCTGATCAATTTTCAAATAATCATTTTTATCTTTAAAGATTAAAGGAATAATGCCGAAATTGATTAGATTATTAAAATGGATTCGAGCAAAAGATTTTGCTATAACAACTTTCAAACCCAGATACATTGGAGCTAAAGCGGCATGCTCACGGCTGGATCCCTGACCATAATTTTCTCCGGCAACAATGAAGCTATTTTTTATTTTTTTTATTCTGCTGACAAAAGTAGGATCAATTTTAGAAAATACATATTTAGAAATTTCCGGTATATTTGATCTAAGTGAGAGAAGCTTTGCACCTGCGGGCATAATATCATCAGTTGTAATATTATCATCCAATTTTAAAACAACTTCACCGCTTAATTCTTCCTCCAGTTCTTTTCTAATAGGTACTTCTTTTATATTTGGGCCTTTTCTTACTTCTACTTTGTTACTACCCTCTTCTTCCGGGTAAACGAACATACTATCGTCAATAAAATATTTTAAATCTAAGTCAAAATCTTTTATATTAGAAAATCTAGGGTCACTGATCTTACCATTCAGTGCACTTACTGCAGCTGTTTCTGTACTTACCAGATACACATTTGCATCATTGGTCCCACTTCTTCCCCTGAAATTTCTATTTGTTGTTCTCAGGGATATACCTTTACTTGGAGGCGCTTGACCTATACCTACACAGGGACCACACCCACATTCCAATATCCTTGCCCCTGCTCTAACCATTTTTTCAATTAAACCATCTCGAAGGGCCATTTGATAAACTTGATTAGACCCTGGAGAAATGACTAAACTAACATCCGGATGGATTTTTTTCCCATCTAAAATACGTGCTACTTTCGCTAAATCTAAATATGAGGAATTAGTACAGCTGCCAATAAAAACTTGATCTATCTTTATATTCTCTAATTCCTTGGCTTTAACTACATTATCGGGACTGTGGGGCTGGGCTACCAAAGGTTCAATATCGGATAAATTAATTTTAATAATTTCGCTATACTTAGCATCTTTATCCGGAAATAATTCTTTCCAATCTTGCTCTCTATCTTGAGCTTTGAAGAACCTATGTGTTTTATTGTCGCTAGGGAAAATTGATGAAGTTAGTCCTAATTCTGTACCCATATTAGTAATTACTGCTCTGTCTTCAATCTCTAAAGACTTAACCCCTGGCCCTGTATATTCGAATATTTTCCCTAATCCTCCCTTAACACCAATCTTCTTCAAAATATACAGAATAATATCCTTGGCAGAAACACCCTTTTGTAGTTTCCCCTCTAAAATTATATTAGCAATCTGGGGCATTTTAAGATAATATGGCAATCCCCCCATAACAGAGGCTATATCAAGTCCACCACTGCCAATTGCCAGCATCCCCACTGCGCCATTTGTCGGTGTATGACTGTCTGCCCCCAAAAGTATCTCTCCCGGTTTGGCAAATCTTTGAACATGCAATTGATGACAAATCCCGTTTCCCGCTCTTGAAAAGATAACACCATATTTTTTAGAAAAAGTTTTTAAGTAAAGGTGGTCATCTGCATTTTCAAAACCAATCTGTAATAGATTATGATCAACATATCCAACTGCTGTTTTTACCTTCACTTTAGGAATATTCAAAGCTTCAAACTCTAAACATACCATGGTACCACTTGAATCAGGAAACATAATTTGATCAACATTAATTCCAATTTCATTTCCTGCTTCCATCTCTCCTTCAACAATATGCTTTTTTATTATCTTTTCAGTAATACTAAAACCCATTTTTTTCTCCTTTTCTACATTATTAAAGCCATGCCAGAATAAAAATTATTAAAGATTATGAAATTACTTATAGCTAATTACACCCAAAATTTCTTCAAAAACAATTACTAACATTTTTTTTATTGGTAATATAATTCAACAATCCTCCACAAAGAATAATATTTGTATTTCGTCTTGAAATATCAAGAAATGTTTTTATTTGAAATTGAATATCATTATTCCTTGCCAAGTAAATCATAACTTCATCATTCTTGACTTGATCGCGTAAGTTGTCTGTAAATACAATATTATTCTGCTTTAGGATATGATAATCTTCAGGATTTTTAAATCTTAAAGGCAATATACCAAAATTGATCAGATTTTTTTTGTGAATTCTAGAATATGATTTAGCAATAATTATCCTTATTCCTAAATTCCTTAAAACCAAGGCAGCGTGTTCTCTACTTGATCCCTGACCATAATTCTCTCCTGCTATAATAATCCCAACTTGTAGATGTTTTGTCCTAGAATAAAAAGTCTGATCTATTCTTTCAAAAGCATGTTTGGACAGTTCAGGAATATTTGAGCGCAAAGAAATTAAATCTGCATCAGCAGGAATAATATCATCTGTAGTTATATTATCCGGTAGAGCAAGAACTACTTTTCCTTCAATTTTTTCCGGTAATATCGGAAAAATTAAATTAGCCTTCACATGTTTACCTTTTCTTGTTTTAGTATTCTTATTCTGATAATGGTTTCTTGTGTAATCAATTATTAAACTATCATCAACAGGATACTGAATTGGTTCTTGTGCTTTCTCAAAACAAATATACTTTCTTGGATCGGTTATTTTCCCTTCAAGTGCACTTGCAGCAGCAGTTTCAGTACTTGATAAATATACTTTGTCTTTTGGATTACCACTTCTTCCTCTAAAATTACGATTACTTGTTTTAAGACTTATCATCCCTTCTCCTGGTACTTGCCCAATTCCTACACATGGACCGCAACCGCATTCTAAAATCCTGGCTCCTGCTTCAATAAAAGAATAAATATGTTTTTCTTTTAATAATAATTCAAACATCTGTCGAGAACCTACACTTACAACCATACTTACATTGGATGATATCTTTTTCCCTCTTAAAATTAATGAAACCTTTACTAGATCCTCATAAGAACAATTTGTGCAGCTTCCAATAAATACCTGGTCTATTTTAACTTCATCTAATTCCTTAATTTTGATAACACTATCCGGGGAAGAAGGAGCAGCAACCTGGGGTTCTATTTTTGCTAAATTGATTTCTATTTGAGCATCGTATTCAGCATTTTTATCCGCTAAGATTTCAGTCCATACATCTTCTCTTTGCTGTGCCTTTAAAAATCGATATGTATTTTCGTCGCTAGGGAAAATTGAAGTAGTAATTCCTAATTCTGCTCCCATGTTGCATATTGTTGCTCTCTCAGTTACTGATAATGTTTTCACTCCCGGACCTGAATACTCAATCGCATTTCCAGTCCCCCCTTTAACTCCTATTTTTTTTAATATTTCCAATATAATGTCCTTCGCTGACACTCCATTGTTAAGTTTTCCCAACAACACAATGTTTAATATTTCAGGCATCTCAATGTACAGGGGTTCTCCGGCTAAAACTGCTGCACCATCCATCCCTCCAACTCCAATTGATAGCATTCCCAAGCTACCATGAGTAGCAGTATGACTATCTGCTCCTACTAAAAATTGTCCGGGTATCGCGAATCTTTGCAAATGCACTACATGACAGATACCATTTCCAGGTTTAGAAAAAAACAACCCATATTTTTTGGCAAAATCCTCCAAATAACGCATATCTTCGGCATTCTCTTTCCTGGTTTGTAAAAGATTATGATCAATATAGATTACAGGTTTTTCTATTTGTGCTCTTTCCAAAGAAAGCTGCTCAAATTCCAAACATATCATCACACTCGTAGAATCATTTAGTAGGAGTTGAGTAGGTTTTAAAGCAATCTCCTGATTTTTTTCTAATTTCCCATTTATCAAATGTTTTGCTAATAATTTTTGAATTATATTTTTGCCCATCTTCCCCTTACTTTCACTTTTAATAAATTAATTATTTTAT
>CAZPII010000122.1:0-5576 GCA_964586485.1 uncultured Atribacterota bacterium
ATGATGAGTCTTAATCTTCAGTCCAAATTATTGAGAGTTTTGCAGGAAAAAGAAGTGGTAAGAGTTGGTAGCAATAAACCCATTAATATTGATGTCAGAGTTATCTCCGCCACCAATATTAATCTGGAAAAAGCCGTTAAAAATGGATATTTTAGAAAAGATCTGTATTATCGATTATATGTTATCCCCATTTTTATTCCTCCTTTAAGGAAGAGAAAAGAAGATATCACACCTTTGGTATCAAACATTATCAGGAAATGCAACCAAGAATTTGGTCGAAATATTAAAGATGTGTCTCCGGAAGTAATCAATCTATTATTACATTACTCTTGGCCGGGAAATATTCGAGAACTGGAAAACGTAATTGAGAGAGCCGTAATTAATATGAAAGTAAATGAAGATTTTTTGGATACACAGCATCTGCCTGAATTTACAAGTCTTTCTAGGCACGAAATAAAAAATGAGGAAAACGAAGAATATAACAAAAAAACAACTTATCATAAAATTTCTGAATATGAAGCAAAAACAGGCATAAAGTTAAAAGAAATCAAAAAAGAAACAGAAAAGAATGCTATTATTGGTACACTAAATAAATTTAATGGAGATTGCCAAAAAACTGCCAACCATCTGGGTATTAGCTTGCGAACTCTATATTACAAAATGAAAAAATATCAAATTAGGAAAATATACGACTTTCAGTCAGATTAGAAATCGTAAATTGTACTGTAAATAAAAAATTTACCTCTTTTAGAGGTTCTTAAAGCCACCCGCTTTGCGGGTGCGATATTTGCTGAGCAAATATGTATTTTCCAGCAGACACAAAAATTGGTTATATTACGATTTATGATAATAATTGCAGAAGAATGCAATTGTTATCATAAATATTAATTTTCTATAACCTTAATTTGTTATTGTATTTAAACTCATGATTAAGAAAGAATTAGTAAAACTGGCCTAACATTCAATAAAAAGGAATTATTGAAGACCTTCTTTTAAAAAGAGGTCTTTTTTAATTTTATTATCTCTAACTTCTGGCATCATGGCACAAAAATTGCTTTAATATAATAAATTAGGAAGGAACTAAGGAGGTTAATATGCAAGAGGAAAATAACTACAAGATATTGGTTATCAATCCTGGCTCTACTTCTACAGCAGTAGCAGTTTATGAAGGTGATAAGGAAATCTTTTCAGAAACTATACGTCATAGCACAGATAAGCTCAAAGAATTTAAAAAACTAATCGAGCAGTATCAATTTAGAGAACGACTTATTCTCCGCCTTCTGGAGACAAAAAGAATATCACTACAGGAATTTCATGCAATTGTAGGTCGGGGAGGAGCTTTGAGCCCTCTACAGAGTGGAACATACCGCATAAACCAACGAATGCTGGATGAACTAAGCGAAAGACCCAGAGTGGAACATGCTTCAAATTTAGGAGCAAAAATTGCCTATGAAATTGCAGAAAAAGTGAAAATACCCTCATTTATTGTTGATCCTGTAGGGGTAGATGAATTTGACCCAATTGCCAGAATTTCCGGGATGCCGGAAATTCATCGCGAAAGCCTATCTCATGCACTGAGTTCAAAGGCTGCAGCTAGAAAAGCAGCAAAAGAGCTCAGGAAGAACTATCAAGAATTGAATTTAATCGTTATCCATCTGGGAGGAGGAATTTCAGTTAGTGCACATCAAAAAGGCAGGATGATTGATGTTAATGATGCCAGCAGTGAAGGTCCTTTTTCTCCTGAGCGGACCGGCAGTTTGCCGGTACAGGCACTAATCAAAATGTGCTATTCCGGTCAGTATACGCAATCAGAAATGCGTAAAAAGGTGATGGGAAGAGGAGGAATTGTGGCATATCTTGGTACCAACAATACCTTAGAAGTAGAAGATGCAATCTCTAGGGGTGATCAAAAGGCTGAACTGATTTATCGGGCAATGGCATATCAGGTTGCCAAAGAGATAGGGGTAATGGCAACCGTGCTTAAAGGGAAGGTTGACCGTATTGTGATTACCGGTAACGGAGCAGGAGAAAAGGGGGAATTGGGCAATACATTTGTTAACTGGATAAAAGAAAGAGTTGAGTTTATTGCACCGATTATTGTTTATCCCGGGAGTGAGGAAATGAAGGCTTTAGCTTTGGGTGCTGTTCGGGTTCTTTCCGGAGCAGAAAAAGCAAAAGACTATCAGGTTTGATTTGTTTTTACTAATTTTTTTCAGAGAGGTGCTAAAGAAATATGTTAAAAACATTTGATGAAGTTATCAAAAAAGCCGCACAGTATGGTCCAAAAAGATTATCTATTGCTGTTCCGCAGGCAGAAGATGTGATAAATGCAGTAGATCAGGCTAGAAAAAAGGATTTAATCGACGGTATTTTGGTGGGAGATAAAAATGAAATCCGCTCAATATGCAGTGAACTAAACATTAATCCGAATAATTATGAAATTATTGATAAAAAAGATAAGCTGGAAGCTGCCAGGACAGCAGTACGTCTGGTAAGTGAAAATCAGGCAGATTTATTAATGAAGGGCATGCTGGGAACTGCTCAGATCCTGAAAGCTGTTTTAGATAAAGAAATTGGTTTGAGAACTGATAGATTATTAAGCCATGCCTATGTATTGAAATTAAAAAATTATGATCGACTTTTAACTGTAACTGATGGTGCCATGAACATTGCACCCAATTTAGAGCAAAAAGCACAAATTACCCAGAATGTTATCGATTTCTGTCACTCCCTGGAGATTGAGAAACCCAATATAGCAATTTTGGCAGCAGTTGAGCTGGTCAACCCCAATATGCAGGCTACAATAGACGCAGCATCTTTATCCAGGATGGCTGAGAGAGGCCAGCTTACCGGAGGGGTAGTGGATGGCCCTCTGGCATTTGATAATGCTATATCAAAAAAAGCTGCTCTTCATAAAGGAATAGATTCTCCAATCAGCGGAAAGGTAGATGCAGTTGTCGTTCCCGAAATAGAATCAGGTAATATCTTTGCCAAAGCTCTTGTCTATTTAGCAGATGCTGAACCGGCAGGAGTATTGCTGGGAACTAAAGCTCCGGTTGTGTTGGTTTCTCGTTCCGATACAGTCGAATCTAAAATAAAATCAATTGCTCTGGGAATTTTAATGAGTATTTTTCAGAAAAAGAACTAATTTATTCAGAGGAGGGTGTCATTGACAGGTTATTATTATATATTAGTAATTAACCCTGGCTCAACATCAACTAAATTATCACTTTTTGAAAACGAGAAAGTTCTATTTCAGGAGACAGTTAATCATTCTAGTAAGTCTCTGAAATTGTTTAAGAATATCTCTGACCAATATGAATTCAGGTTAAATGTTATCCTGAAATTTTTGAAAAATAAAAAAATAAATTTAAAGAACATCCATGCAGTTGTAGGTAGGGGTGGTCTTTTGAAACCATTAAAAAGTGGTACTTATCGGATTAATAGAAAGATGATAAATCACCTGAAAAATGGAATTTACGGTGAGCATGCCTCAAATTTAGGTGCCTTACTATCCTATCATATTGCTCAAAAAGCATCTGTACCTGCCTATATAGTAGATCCGGTAGTAGTTGATGAAATGCAAGAAGTAGCTCGTATATCAGGCATTCCAGAACTCCCTAGAAAAAGTATCTTTCATGCCCTGAACCAAAAAGCGGTTGGCCGTAAAGCAGCACGGGACCTGGGTAAAAAATACCAGGATGTTAATCTTATTGTAGTTCATATGGGTGGGGGTATTTCTATAGGTGTTCATTATAAAGGCAAGGTAATTGATGTCAATAATGCCTTAAATGGGGAGGGGCCATTTTCTCCGGAAAGAAGCGGCACACTTCCGGTAGGTGACCTGGTAAAATTATGCTTTTCCGGCAAATATTCAAAAAGTGATGTTATGTCTATGATCAAGGGTAAAGGAGGAATGATGGCCTATTTAAATACTAACAATGTAGAAAAGATATTGCTGGAAATAAATAAGGGTGAAAAGTGCTCAAGTCTCATTATAGAAGCGATGACTTACCAGATATCCAAAGCGATTGGAGAGGGAGCAACTGTTTTAAAGGGGAATGTGGATGCCATTGTTTTAACCGGTGGGATTTCACACTCCAATCAATTTAATGAAATGATAAAGGATCAGGTTAGCTTTATCTCATTGGTTATGGTATATCCCGGTGAGGAGGAGATGCTTTCACTATGCCAGGGAGCCTTAAGGATTCTCTTGGGTGAAGAAGAAGAGCAAATTTATTAAATTTATTTAACTTTCAGGAAGTAAGGAGGTTTTTATGGCAAAGGTTGTTATTGACTGTGAAAAATGCAAAGGCTGCGAATTATGTACTTTAGTGTGTCCCCAGAAAATAATGGTAATGTCCGAATCCTTTAATAAAAAGAGCTATCATCCTGTCAAACAGATAAATTCCGAAAAGTGCACTGGCTGTGCATTTTGTGCCATGGTCTGTCCGGATATTGCTATTGAAGTTTATAAATAAGGTCAAATAGAAATTTTGATTTGTTCTGAAAATCTTTAAGGAGGATTACCAATGGGAGAAAAATCACTAATGAAAGGCAATGAGGCAGTCGGAGAAGCGGCAATATATGCCGGATGTCGTTATTACTATGGTTATCCCATAACACCTCAGAGTGAACTGACTGCTTACATGGCAAAGCGATTGCTGAAGATGAAAGGAGCTGCCTTTATTCAAGCAGAAAGTGAAATAGCAGCTATTAATATGGTTTATGGAACAGCAGCTACAGGTGGTAGGGTGATGACTTCATCTTCCAGTCCGGGAATTAGTCTTAAACAAGAGGGTATTTCATATATAGCATGTGCGGAACTTCCCTGTGTTATTGTAAATATGATGAGAGGTGGCCCTGGCCTAGGATCAATACAACCTGCCCAACAGGATTACTTTCAAGCTACCAAAGGAGGTGGCCATGGAGATTATCATCTTATTGTTCTAGCTCCTTCCTCTGTACAGGAATTAGTTGACCTGACAATTAAGGCATTTGATCTGGCAGATCAATACCGAAATCCGGCAATGATTTTAGGAGACGGTTTGCTTGGACAGATGATGGAGCCGGTGGAATTTAAAAAAAGAAAAAAAACTGACTTACCAACTAAAAAAGACTGGGTACTCGGTTCCTGTACGGGTAGAAAACCAAGAAAGATAGTGCCTTTTAATCTGGATCCTTATGAACTGGAAAAGCTAGTCATCAAAATAGGTAAAAAGTATGAAACTATGCAAAAGGAAATTGAATTTGAAACCGTAAATATGGATAATCCAGATCTGGTTATTGTTGCCTATGGGCTAGTAGCAAGGGTCGTTAAAAAAACCATTAAAAAAGCTCAAAAGGAAGGAATTAACCTTGGGCTTATTCGTCCCATTACACTATATCCTTTTCCATATGAAATTATTAATAAAACAGCAGATAAAGTAAATGAAATTCTGGTTACTGAAATGAGTCTGGGTCAAATGGTAGAAGATGTAAAATTAGCAGTTAACGGCAAGGCTAAGGTTAGTTTTTTTGGTAGAACCGGTGGAGTAGTTATTTCTCCGGCAGAGATACTGGAAAAAATAAAAAAA
>CAZPII010000123.1:0-5527 GCA_964586485.1 uncultured Atribacterota bacterium
TCCCCTGACTATATATTGGGCCGTTAGCTCAGTTGGTAGAGCACCTGACTTTTAATCAGGGTGTCACAGGTTCGATACCTGTACGGCCCACCAGTTTCATATAGATATAAGCGAGGGTGGTGGAATTGGTAGACACGCTGGATTTAGGATCCAGTGGGTAACTCCATGCGGGTTCGAGTCCCGCCTCTCGCACCAGATAATTTATTTATATTTAGATATATAAAATCAAAGAACAGGAGAACGTAGTTTTTTCATTTGTTGTATATTTTCAGCGAAATAAAAACATCAAATAAGATATAAATATTTTAGCCGCAAAGAATATTTGCGGTTTTATTATGATTGAGGAAAGCTTTTGGAGGAAGATTAATAATGATTCAAATTAAAAAAGAAAAAAAAGATGAAAACAAGGTTGAAGTGCAAGTAACTGTTGAACAGGAAAAAGTCCAGGAAGAATTTAATAATACTTATCGAGAATTATCTCAAAAAGTAAAAATTCCGGGATTTCGAACTGGACGAATTCCAATTAATATTTTAGAAATGAATTTAGGAAAAGAATATATTGAACATCAAGTTGCTGAAAAGCTAATCAAGAACAGCTATACAGAAGCAATTAATGAAAGCAAACTTGATCCTATTGATGTTCCAAAAATTGATTTAGTACAGATAGAAAAAGAGAAACCATTTATTTATAAAATGATTTTGGAAGTAAAACCGGAAATTGAGATACCAAAATTAGACGATATTTCTGTTGAAAAGAAGCAGCCAAAAATTACGGAAAAAGAAATCAAAGAAGACCTTGAAAATATCAGAGAAAGCCATGCAAAACTAAAGGCAGTTGAAAATCGGGAATCAAAAATGGGTGATTTCCTGGTGATTGATTATGAGTCATTTGTCAATGATAAACCTATCCCAGACGGGAAAAAGGAAAAACAAATGATTCAGCTAGGTGATAAAATACCTCCTGAATTCAATAATAATCTGGTGGGTTTAAAACCGGGTGATGAAAAGGAAATTGCCATGAAAATCCCGGAAGACATTAAAGATGAGAAATTAGCCGGAAAAGAAGTTACTTATCGGGTTCGTTTATCTGATATCAAAGAAAAGGAACTCCCGGATTTAGACGATAATTTTGCCAAAAATGCCGGTGAGTATCAAAACCTGGAAGAATTAAAAGAACATGTAAAAAAACAATTAACCGAAAGAGCTAAATACCAGGCTGAAAATGATTTTGCGGAAGAGTTGATGGAAAAAGTTGCTGAAAAATGTCAATTTGAAGTTCCCGAAGTTTTAATTGATAAACAGGTAAACAATATGATGAATAATCTGAAAGAAGATCTTAAAAAGCGAAATATGAGCATGGAATATTATTATAATACGATTAAGGCGGATGAATCAAAAGTAAAACAAGAATACCGGGTACTGGCCGAAAAACAGATAAAAAAGGAACTAATTATTGACAAAATAATTGAGGATGATAAAATAACCGCAACCGATGAAGATGTGAAAAATAGAATTGAAGAGATTGCAGAAAGCACAAACCAAAAGCCTTTAAAAGTAAGGGCAATGTTTGAAAAAAATAAAACACTGGATAATTTGAAGGAACAAATTAAAAGAGACAAAGTAATTGATATTTTATCCAAAAAAGTTAAAGTAATTGAAAAATAAGGAGGTCCTTGACCATGAATTTAGTACCGATTGTAGTAGAGAAAACACCACAGGGAGAAAGATCCTATGATATATATTCAAGATTATTAAAAGAAAGAATTATTTTTTTAGGGACAGCTATTGATGATCAAACAGCTAATATTATTATTGCTCAATTATTGTTTCTGGAAGCCAACGAACCAGATAAGGATGTTTTTATCTATATCAACAGTCCGGGAGGTTCTGTCAGCTCCACAATAGCCATTTACGATACTATCCAATATATAAAATCAGATGTTTCAACAATTTGCATTGGCATGGCTGCCAGCGGTGCTGCTCTTATCCTGGCTTCCGGTACTAAGGGCAAAAGATTTTCGCTGCCAAATTCCAGGATTATGCTTCATCAGCCATTAGGTGGTGCCCAGGGTCAAGTTTCTGATATCGAGATTCAGACTAAAGAATTATTGCGCATAAAAAGAAAAATAAATGAAATATTAACCTATCATACTAACCAGCCATTCGAAAGAATAGAAAAAGATACCGACCGTGATTTTTATATGACTGGTGATGAAGCGAAAACTTATGGTGTTGTTGATGAAGTAATCAAGAAACGTATCGATTTTAAAAAAGAGTAAATTGAGGTGTTTTAAATGAAGTGTTCATTTTGCGGGAAAGACCAAAGTGAAGTTAAGAAGATAGTCTCAGGTGCAAATGGGGTCAATATCTGCAATGAATGTATTCAAGTTTGTAATTACATTCTAGAAGAAGATAAAAAAAAGAAAAATAAGCAAGAATTTTCTCTAAAGAATATACCTATACCTGAAGAGATTAAAAAATACTTAGATCAGTATGTTATTGGGCAGGAAAGGGCAAAAAAAATACTTTCTGTCGCCGTATTTAACCATTACCAGAGAATTAAAAATAATCTTGCGGGAAATCGTAAAAATAAAAATAATAAAAAACCTGAAAATTATGTTGAATTGGAAAAAAGTAATATACTTCTAGTAGGTCCAAGTGGCTGTGGAAAAACGCTACTGGCCAGAACTTTAGCAGATAAGCTTGAGGTTCCCTTTGCAATTGCAGATGCTACAACCCTGACTGAAGCAGGATATGTTGGTGATGATGTAGAAAATGTTTTATTGAAGCTATATCATGCGGCAGATGAAAATATTGAAAAGGCCCAAAAAGGAATTATTTATATTGATGAGATTGATAAAATTGCCCGTAAATCTGAAAATCCTTCTATTACTCGTGATGTTTCCGGAGAAGGAGTACAACAAGCTCTACTAAAAATTATTGAGGGTACTAGCGCCACTATGCCTGTGCAAGGAGGGAGAAAGCACCCTCATCAAAAAAATATTGAAATAGATACATCACAAATATTATTTATCTGTGGTGGCTCATTTGAAGGATTAGAGAACATCATCAAGGGCCGTATACAGACCCATAATATCGGTTTTAATGCAGATATCTATAGTGGTAATATACAACAACAGGATAAACAGGATAGCCTAAATGCCATCTTAAAAAAAGTTTTGCCGGAAGATTTGATTAAATTTGGCCTTATTCCTGAACTTGTAGGAAGATTAACAATTATATCAACTATTGGCAATCTCGATAAAGAATCTCTAATGGATATCCTGACAAAACCAAGAAATGCAGTAACTTTGCAATACCAACAAATCTTCCTTAATCAGGGAGTGGATTTGAAATTTACTAGACCAGCCTTAGAAGCAGTGGCTGAAAAGGCATTAAATAGAAAAACTGGTGCCAGGGGCTTGAGATCTATAATTGAAGAATCTATGCTGGATATTATGTACCAAATTCCATCACAAAAGAATATCAAGGAATGTACTATTACAAAAAAAGTTATTGAAAATAATGAAAATCCTAAGTTAATTGAAGAAAATAAAAAGCAGAAAGAGAAAGAAACTGCATAATTATTATAAGTAGGAATTAATTCTCGTTTGCTTGACAAGTTTTTTCAACCATAGTACGATATCCAAAGCAATTGATTTTTTATATATGCTGGCTATGAAGGGATAGAGTAAATAGAAATCGATATGAAAACGATATCTATTGAATGTCCTCCCTGAGCCTGTTTCTGAAACAATAAGTAAGTTTCGTCGGTTGCACCGTTAAAACTCTATTAAGTGCCTGTTTTGCTAATTTATAATTAGCACAGGAATTAAGGTGGTACCACGAACCCTTTTCGCCCTTAAAAGAGGACGAAAAGGGTTTTTTTATAAAAATTACCAATATATTTTTACTAAAAAATATAAAATTTAGGAGAATTACTTATGGAAAAACATCAACAAAGCAAATTACCCTCTGTTTATAATCCTAAAACAGTTGAGGATTATTGGTATCAATTTTGGACTGATAATAATCTTTTCCAGGCAAAGAATAATAAAAATAAAAAAAATAATTGTTCAATTGTTATGCCTCCTCCTAATATTACCGGATCTCTGCATATTGGACATGCACTCAATAATACCTTACAGGATATAATGAGTCGTTGGAAGAGGATGCAGGGTTATGATGTTCTTTGGCTTCCCGGAACTGATCATGCTGGAATTGCTACTCAGAATGTAGTAGAAAGAGAGCTCGCCAAAGAAGGCAAAACACGATATGACCTGGGAAGAGAAAAATTTATTGAACGTGCCTGGCAATGGCGGGAAAAATACGGTTCGAATATTTTAAACCAGCTAAAAAAAATAGGATGTTCATGTGATTGGTCCCGTTTAAGGTTTACTCTGGATGAAGGACTTTCAAAGGCTGTCAGAAAAGTATTTGTTAATTTGTATGAGGAAGGACTCATATATCGTTCAAATTATGTTATAAATTGGTGTACTCGATGCCAGACAGCATTAGCAGAGATTGAAGTTGAACAAAGAGAAGAAAATGCCAAGCTTTATTACATTATTTATCCCTTAAAAAATTCTGTCAAAGACCATATTATTGTTGCCACTACTCGACCTGAAACTATGCTAGGAGATACAGCGATTGCAGTTAATCCCAATGATAAACGTTATAAGGAATATATCGGTAAAATAGCCGTTCTGCCCTTACTGGGAAGGGAATTACCCATTATAGCTGATGATTATGTAGACCCGGATTTCGGAACAGGAGCTGTTAAAATTACCCCAGCACATGATCTAAATGACTTTGAGCTTGGTCGAAGACATCATCTTGAAGAGATTAATATTTTAAATGATGATGGCACGACTAATCAGAATGCCGGTATATATTCGGGTATGGCTGTTCTGGATTGTCGAAAGAAAGTCCTGGAGGACTTAAAAGAAAAAGAACTCTTGAAGAAAACAGAAGATTATCGCCATACCATCGGCCACTGTTATCGCTGTGATTCAATAATTGAACCTTATCTATCCCAGCAGTGGTTTATCAGGATAGAAGATCTGGCAAAACCTGCCATTGATGCGGTAGAGAAAAATGAAACCAGCTTTATTCCCAAAAGGTGGTCCAAGGTTTACTTTGAATGGATGTATAACATAAAAGACTGGTGTATTTCACGCCAATTGTGGTGGGGCCACCGTATTCCGGTCTGGTACTGCCAGGATTGTGATGAAACGATTGTAAGCATGGAAGACCCTGTTGAATGTCCCAAGTGCCATAGTAGAAATATTATTCAGGATAAAGATGTACTTGATACCTGGTTCAGTTCGGCTCTTTGGCCTTTTTCTACACTTGGATGGCCTGATCAAACTGCCGATTTAAAAGATTATTACCCGACTTCCCTGCTAATTACCGGCTTTGATATTATCTTTTTCTGGGTTGCCAGAATGATGATGATGGGCCTTAAATTTATGGGTGATATTCCTTTTGAGAAAGTTTTTATTAACCCCTTGATTAAAGACATTGA
>CAZPII010000124.1:0-5508 GCA_964586485.1 uncultured Atribacterota bacterium
TTCCTGCCTTTACTTGTTTCTTGCTTTTCGTCAATCAGAAGGAAATTGGCAAAATTTTTGGTATGGTAATCGAACTAACAAATAATTCTCTCTCAATGATTACTTAATAATATCTTAATAATATTTATTATACCCCATTTTCCTGAATTTTTTTATTAACTTTATTCCGAAAATGAACATATCCCCCTATTGTTATAAGAATGCATCCAATAATGGTAAAGTAATCGGGCAAATCTTGAAAAAACAGGAAATCCAATACCGCAGTGAAAAAAACTCTGGAATACAAATATAATGAAACTACATTAGCAGGAGCAAGTCTATAAGCGTAAGACAGGGTTATCTGAGCAAACAAACTTGCTATACCCAAAGATATTAATAAAAATAGTTCCATTCCGGTTGGAAATTGGAAATTTTTTTGAATCACTAAAAAGATGATAGAAATGATTCCTGATAAAAATGCAAAATAATAGACAATAACCAAAGGATGATCGGTGAGTCTTAATTGTCTTAATACAGTATGAGCTAAGGCAGCAGAAAAAACAGAGATTATACCTATTATTGCTGGTAACATATCATAACGGAAACCTGGTTTTATTATTAATAGTGCACCGAAAAAAGCTAAAATAAAAATGGATATCTGATTTGAATTCAATTTTTCCCTAAGAAACATATAAGAAAAGATAATAATAATAAAAGGACTTAATTGACGAAGAGCCATGGCTTCAGTTAAATTCATCTTCATAAAAGTGAAAATAAATCCAATCATTGTTATAAAGCCGAATATTGCACGTAAAAATAACAATTGTTTATTTTTTCCCAGAATCGAGATTCCCTTGAACTTAATTAACCAAGGAAGGATGAAAATTGTTGGTAAATTTCTAAAGAAAACTAACTCCATTAAGGGTAGATGGTTAAATCTTTTAATTAGGGGGGCCATTAAAGAAAAGAAAAAGGAAGCCATAATCATCATTAAAATGCCAAGCTGTATTTTTTGATTATAGAGAAGGTTTTCATTATTACTGTTTTGAGTTTTTGTAATATTACCTATTTTTTGCTCCTTGGCTTCCTAATTACAAATAATATACCTATTGCCTCTAATGCTTTACTGGTTAGAACAAATCTGTGGTGTTACTTCAATATTATCTACATCATAACCCCAGTCTTCTGCCTGCTGAATCAGCATATCAAAAGTTGCCGGGTCCATTTGGGGTGTTCTGGACAAAATCCATAAAAAGTTATAATTTTTCCCGGTAACCATGGCATAGGAATAATTTTCCTCATCCAGGGCAATAATATTATACTGGCTGGAAATTAAAGGGAAAAAACTAACTTTTAATTGTCCCGGTTCATCTGGATTAGGAACCCAGGCAGTTCCGGTAATTTTATCTAGCTTACCATCCGCAGTACTCTGGAATCCCTGATTGACAACCTCAATTTTTCCATCATCCTGTAAGGTATACGTTGCGGTTACACAAACCAAATCATTGGCAAACCAGGTGGGCAAACTGGCAATTTCATACCAGACACCTGTATACCGATCCAGCTCCACTTGATCAACTGTTTGGATATTATCCAGAACCGGTGATCCGATAATGGCACATCCACTTAAATACAAAGCAATCACAACGATAATAAACATAACATGGAACAATTTTTTATTCATATTCGATGTCCTTTCTATGAGGTTCTACCTCTTTTATTAAATCCTTCCAAAATTTTTTTCTTTTTTCAGAATCAGGAGGAGATTTAACTGGTAATTCAAAAAAGGAAGCGCTCACTCCTTCCTTATGTAATTCTTCTGACAAAATTTCTGCCATAATTCCCATTAATACCGGCTCATCCGGTTCAGGCTTATCCACTACGTTAGGTGACTCTGTATTGTAACGATTAACTTTATGTTTTCCCCAATGAATCCCACAAGTAGGACTGTTTTCTAACCCGATAAACCCTACTAAACGATAATTACTTCTGATAAATTCACTTACCATTAACATGGAAACCTTTAATAATTCCTTACAATGATCCCGGAAAAAAATATTATCATACTGCTGCCTTCCTTGAGGATTACGCTTGAGCCCCATAGCGGTGGTCTCGGGACATGGATACTGTATAATCCCTACCTTCTTTTCCATTAAATAGTTCATCAATTCATGGGATAAAGGAAAATTCTGTCCCAGAATATGAACACGGCAGTAAGGATTCACCAGGCACTGAGCAATTAGAATAATTTTACGATCTTTTTTACTCATCATTCCTTCTTAGTTTTTAATAATGTTTACTCTAAAATGAACCAAAGACTACCTGAGGTTAACTTCTTTAGATTCATCTTTCTGGCATAGTTTGCAATACTCAGGTGCAATGGATAACCATTTTTTATCTTCATCTTCCTGTTTATTAACAAAATCTTTGATAATTTCACCATCCAACATTTCCACAACTCGATTGGATTTAGCAGCAATATGCCTCTCGTGACTGATGATTAAAAAGGTAGTTCCTATTTCCTGATTGATTTTCTTTAATAGACCAAATACCTGGTCTGTATTAGAAGAATCCAGATTTCCAGTAGGTTCATCTGCCAGAATCAAGGAAGGTTCATTAATCAGTGAACGGGCAATAGCCACACGTTGCTGCTGGCCACCAGATAGATTATTCCCTTTATTATTTATTCTTTCTTTAAGTCCAACTAATTCCAGTAATTCTTTCGCTCTTTTAACTTTTTTCACCGATGATAATTGATGTTTAATCCAGGTTGGTATTAGAACATTTTCTAAAGCGGTAAATTCTTTTAATAAAAAATGAAACTGAAAAATAAAACCAATATGTTGATTTCTGAACTCAGCCAGCTGATTTTGTTTCATCTTCCCTAAGGGCTGTCCCTGAAAAAAAATCTCTCCTGAAGTTGGCTGGTCAAGAGCACCCAGAATATTAGCCAGAGTTGTTTTCCCGCATCCCGAAGGGCCGATTAAGGTTATAAACTCATTTTGTTCCAATTTAAAGTTAATTTTTTTTAATGCTACAGTTTTAATACCTTTTCCATACACTTTTCTTATTTCTTTTGCTTCTAATAAAATCTTTTCCCTATCAGGCATTTCGGATCACCTCAATTGGATTTAATCTGGCTGAAGTATTGGCAGGAATAACAGCAGAGATAATACAGGTAATGGTAGTTATAATGATAATCAATATGATTTGAAATAACTGTACCTCGATAGAGAAAATACTCACAAAAGTTGTAAAAGCATCAGTTAACAAAATACCCATTAAAGTACCGGATATAGCTCCTAGGAATCCTAATATAGCTCCCTGAAAAATAAATATCATACGTGCACTATTATTTTTAATTCCCAGTGCCTTTAAAATACCAAGTTCACGGGAACGCTGAACAACAGAAATTCCCAGAACACTTGAAATTCCTAGAGTTACCGCCAATAGAACAAATATCTGAATAATATAATTTGATACACTTTGACTGCTTAAGGCATTTAATAACTGCGCATTCTGTTCTTTCCAATTTTCTACTACTAAATCGCCAAGTTGAAAAGAAAGATTACGACTAATTTGATCAGCAGCAAACACATCACTTATCTGCAGCTCAATTTTAGAAATATAAGTCTCTTTATCCAACAACTTCTGGGCTCTCTTCAAATCAATAAATACCCAGTTACTGTTGATAGATTGATTTTCAAAATCAAATATTCCCTGGATACTGAATCTTTCCCGCACATTATTAGCTAAAGCAATTAAGGCTACATCTCCAACATTCAGTTTAAAATCTTCTGCCAGTTCTTTGCCGATGAGAATTTGGTTTCCTTCCAGCACATCATTTCCTTTGATAATTCGTTCTGAAATCTGATAAATTGCGTTGGCACGATCCAACTCCACCCCCCTCAATAATATCGAAGTATCTTCTCCCCCTTTCACTAAAAAACCGTTTCCATCCAGTACCGGAGAAATAGCGGTAAATTGAGCATTATTTTCTAAATTATTTAAAACAGGACGCCAATCCTGAAAATCAACGGTTTTAGCCTGTTGACTTTCAATCAGGCCAAAACGGGAACCCTGTATAATGTCCCTGAAAACATCATTGCTTTCACTAATAGTGATATGGGCACTATTCCCTAATGTTTGCTCAATTAGATTTGACTGCAGACTGGTGATAATAGCACCGATAAAAATAATAACCGAAACGCCAACTGCAATACCGATTACAATAAATAAAGATTGGTTTCTTCCTTCTATCAGAAACCTGAGGGCAACACGTAAAGATAAAAGCATTTATAATCCTTTCATGTCTTTCAATCTTTTAAAACAATTTCCATGCCATCCTGTAATCCTGCCGGGTTAACAATAATTTCATTTAATTGAACGCCTTCAATAATTCTAATTTCCTGTGCATTGGGATTATCAATACGAATCTTCATCTTTTCTGCTCTTCCATCCCGAATGGTAAAAACAAAATAATTTCCTTCATCTCTTAATATATATTCCTGAGGAATCACAAGGGAACCCGGATATTCGGCATAAATAATTTCACAACGCACTGTTAGATTTTTGATTAAGTAATCATTGTCTTCAATCAGTTTTACTTTTATCTGTACAGTTCCTTTGTCTGAATTCACTGAAGGGGCTATATAATAAATCATTCCCTCTATCTTATTTTCCGGAGAAAATTCAGTTGATACAAATACAGTCTGATTAAGGCTGATGCGGGGAATGTTCCTTTCATCAAGTTCAATTTCTACATATTTACTGTTTTTCTTTGCCATAGTAAAAAGACTTTCACCAATCATGGCATATTCGCCTAAAGATTTGTACTGCTCAATAACAATACCGCTAATTGGAGAAAGAATGGTGTGTTTGTCTAATCTGTTTTTAAGAAGATCAATCCGAGTTTGGGCTGACTTCATCTCTGCTAAAGCAGTTTCTCTCTTTGCACCACCCTCGGCACAGGATTCCATAAACCTTTTTTGAATTTCGGTTGTTGATTGCTGTAATTCCAGTTGATGTCTTGCTTCTTCCAGTCTATCCTGGGCAATTGCCTGTTGTGAATATAATCGTTCATACCTAATCACTTTTTCCTGGAGTTCCTGTGTAGCTAATTGGGATTGGCGATACTGCTCTTGAGAGGTGGGACAGGTAGTATTAACAATCTCATCATAACGTGATTTTGCCAGGGAATAAGTGGCTTCAGCCTGTTTTAAATCTAAATAAATATCAATGGTTTCAAATTTCAAAAGGATTTGTCCCTGATTAACTTCATCACCTTCAACTGCCTGAAGTTCTACAATCTTTCCGGATACCTCAGTTTTTATTTCAGTTAATCCTTCCAGAAGAACCGTTCCGGTGGTTAGTATTTTATCATAATAGTCTACTTGCTGAACCCGGGTATAGTTTGCTTCCTGGGGATTGGAACGCTGGTAAAAATAAAACCCTCCAAAACCAACAAGAATAACAATTAATAAAATGAATAATTTTTTATACATTCAAATATTGCACCTCCAAAAAAGC
>CAZPII010000125.1:0-5464 GCA_964586485.1 uncultured Atribacterota bacterium
ACTCCACCCGTAGGGGTTGGACTTTTTATTATTTCTGATATTGCCAAGCTTTCGGTGGAAAAAGTAGCTCTCGGTGTGTTGGTTTATCTACCGGCATTACTTATTGCTTTACTACTTATAACATTTGTTCCTTTTCTAACTACGTGGTTACCCTCGGTATTATTGCCGGGTATGTAAAATATATTTTAAGAAAATAAACATTTTTGATAAAAAACAAAAAGAGAAAGGAAATTAAATGAATAAAAAAGTTGCAATTTTGGGAGCAGGTAATGGCGGTTATGCAATGGCTGCCGATTTGTCAATGGTAGGTTATGAAGTAAATCTTTATGAACATCCAAATTTTGCAGATAATCTTAAACCAGTTAGTGACTTAGGCGGAATAGAAATGCTATCCCGGACACCAGCTGGGAAAGATCTTACATTACCGGCGGGCGGTAAAACCGGTTTTGTCAAAATTGAAGGAAAAGTAACTTCTGATGCAAAAGAGGCAATTGAAAATACGACAATTATCATGTTAGTTGTACCTGCGTTCGCTAGAGAAGCTTTTATTAAAGAATTTGCCGAATACTTAGAAGATGGACAAATTATAGTTATCTGGCCTGGTTATTTTGGTGCTCTCCAATGTGCTAAATTATTAAAAGATTTAGGCGTAAAAAAGAATGTTGCTATTGCTGAAACAGAAAGTCTAATTTATAATTGCACAAAAATAGGAGGAGCAAAAGTATATAACAAAGGTAATAAAGATAATTTATTATTGTCTGTTTTCCCTTCAAAAGATAAGGAAAAAGTATTTAATGAGCTAAATAATATTTATCCACAATTTAGATTATCTGAGAATGTATTACAAACTACTTTAGCTAATGGTAATCCATCTTTGCACCCACAATCAGTATTGTTAAATCTTTACAGGGTAGAAAGAAAATTTTTCCCTTATGACGAAAAGTTAGATAAACCTGTACAAAAAGCATATGATGCAACACCGGGCATGGCTCGTGTAATGGAAGAAGTTGATAAAGAAAAAGTAGCCATCGGAGAAAAATTAAAAATAAAAATACCAGCAATTAAAACCCAGATTGAAGCTTTTTATGGGGCTAAAGGAAGTAATCTTTATGAAACTTTAATGAATTGTTATGCTTATGAGGTACAGGGTGCACCAACTTCGATAGAAAACCGCTATGTTACGGAAGATGTACCCTTTGGTTTAGTGCCATTTGCACTTTTGGGGAAACAGATTGGAGTACCTGTTAATCATCTGGAAGCTATGTCACATATCGGATGTGCAGTCACCGGCCGAGATTTTTGGAATGAAGGCATGAATATGGAAAAAGCCGGATTAGCGGGAATGAATGCTGATGAAATATTGGAATATCTCTAAAAATTTTAAGAATTTTTGCTGATAAATTTATATTTATACTATTTATAAAAATAATAATATCAAAGAAGGGAGAGCAGTGTGGATGAGAGTCACAATTCAAAATGCTAACATTGTAATACCACATAAAGATAGAATTCTTAATCATTCTTCCGTTACTATAGAGAATGGTTTAATTAACAAGATTGCTGAAGGGGTGAAGTATTCATATGATGCAAAATCTAATGCTATTATTGATGCCAGGGATGGATATTTAATTCCGGGAATCATTAATCATCATGCTCATGGCGTTTCTCTGGGGCCTTTGTTTTCAGCAGGTAACCCAGCTCCTCCTATGGAGTTAGTCATTGCTAATTTAAACAAGCATTTGCTTCAAGGAACTACTACTATACTGAATGGAGATGGATTTGCAACCATAGAAGAAACAGAAATAATGAATAAACTACATCCCATCAAAGTTAAATCAGCCACCTCTCATACTCCTCTTAATGTGAAAGCTGCAGAAATCACAGATGGAAGCGGCTTGCATTGTTTTCACAAAGAATTAACGGTTGAAAAAATGAAAGGTAGGGGAGCCGTCGCCCTTGGTGAAATCGGAGGAGGAGACACTTTGGGAGGAGGAGGTGTCTGTTATAATTTACTACCAAAGACAATTGAACTCAAAACAGGCAAAAGGATTAATCCATCCCAAGCTGAAAAGTTAATGTGGGCAGTTCTGGGAAGATATATTGATCCATCTGTTACAGATCAGCAGAAAGTAGAAAAAGTTATTGAAGAGATTGGATTAAAGGGATTATTATCTGTTGATGAAGCAATCAAAATTATCCTAAAAGATGCATATTCCCCTGTTGAAACTGGCCGGGATGGCATCAGGGAGGCTGCAGACCTTGCTGTTCAATATGATATGCCAGTCATTATTCATAATGCTGCCGGATGCAAAGAAGTAGTATTTGAAGTAGCCAGAAAATTAGGTTCAAGATTAATTGCAGCCCATTCAAGCCACGCTACTTTCACCAAAGAAGAGATTGAAGCCAATATTCAAAAATTAAAGGATTTTGGTGTGATAATAGATGTCTGTTGTGGTGATTATTTTATAGCGAAAAATCTATGTCCTGCTGATTATTTAGAAGTAACTCTCAATTTAATTGAAAACGGATTAGTAGATTTAATTTCAACCGATTTTATGGCCGGGAATTGGGATCCTCTTTTATTGATTGTAAAGAAAGCTGTGGAAGAGGAAAGAATTTCTTTACCAAAATCTTTAGCTATGCTTTCATGTAATGTTGCTAAAGCAATTCCTAAATTAGCACCAAATACTGGGTTTATTGAAGAAGGAAAAACGGCAGATTTAGTTATTTTGAACCCTAACGATATGTCGAAAGTAGAACATGTGCTAATTAATGGCATTCCTGTTGTGGCAAATGGGCAAATTAAGGCCCCAAAGGCAGATTGGTTATGGTTTTAATAGAGTAAAGTTAGAGTATCATGATTTTTATCAATCTAAATATATAGTGTAGTTTTGAAGATTAGAAAAAACATAAGTTATAAATTTAAGGAGTATATTTATGTCTAAAAAAATTGCTGTATTAGGAGCAGGTAATGGTGGATATGTTATGGCGGCTGATTTATCAATGGTGGGACATGAAGTAAATCTATATGAATTACCTGAATATGCTGATGATAATTTGGGTCCTGTAATACAAAGGGGCGGAATAGAGGTAATCTCCCAGGATACTTCTGGAAAAGAGATCGTAATGTCAGCGGGAGGAAGAAGTGGTTTTACTAAAATATCCGGTAAAGTCAGTTCAGATATCAAAGAAGTGATCAAGGGTGTTGAAATAATCATGTTAGTTGTTCCCGGATTTATCCGCGAGAAATTCATAAGAACATTTGCTCCTTATCTGGAAGATGGGCAAATTATCTTAATATGGCCGGCTTATTTTGGTGCACTACAATGTGCCAAACTATTGAAGGATTTAGGAGTAAAAAAAGATATTGCAATTGGTGAAACAGAAAGCTTAATTTACAATTGTACAAAACTCGGGAATGCGAGGGTTAGAAATAAAGGCCAAAAGGAAAAAATGTTAGTTTCCATATTCCCTTCCAGCAAGAAAGAGGAAGCCTTTAATGTACTTCAAAAGATTTATCCCCAGTTTTTACCATCAAAAAATGTTTTGGAAACCACCCTGGTAAATGTTAATCCACCATTACATCCACAATCAGTATTGTTAAATCTTTACAGGGTAGAAAGAAAATTTTATCCGTTTGATGAAAAATTAAACCAACCGGTAGAAAAAGCTTATGATGTAACGCCGGGAATGGCCCGGGTAATGGAGCAGATAGATATAGAAAGAATCAAGATTGGCGAGAAATTAGGATTAAAACTTAATAGCTTACAGAAAGTGTTAGGCATTTTTTATGGAGCTAAAGGGGAAGACCTTTATGAAACAATTTCAACATGTTATGCCTACCAGGTGCAGGGAGCACCAACATCTCTTGAAAATAGATATGTTACCGAAGACATTCCTTATGGTTTAGTACCATATACATTATTAGGGGAACAAATTGGTCTACCGGTAAATGCTATTCGCGCAATGTCAACTATTGGATGTGCCGCAACTGGTCATAATTTCTGGAAAGAAGGCCTGAATATGGAAAAAGTTGGCCTTTATGGTAAGAACGCCCAAGAAATCATTGATTTTTTGGAATAATATTGAGAAATTAAGAAGTTATTTGATTAATAAAATAGTAAAATAATTTAAGGATGTTATAAAATAATGGAAAATAGATTAAAATACATGACTTGGGAAGAAGCAAAAGAAGCCTTTCAAAGAACAAAAATGGCAATTATTCCTACCGGAAGTACTGAACAGCATGGCCCTCACCTACCTTTGGGTACAGATTTTTTAATTGCTGAATATCTTGCTGAAAGAGTCGCCGAAAAAATTAATGCAGTGGTAACACCAGTAATTCCGGTTGGTTTTGCACATTATCATCAAGGATTTGCTGGATCGCTATCAGTGGACCCGGAAATTCTTCTTTCCTACTATAAAGGGATTGTAGATAGCCTGATATCTTATGGTATTACTCATATAATGTTCATTAACGGTCATGGTGGAAATATGACAACATTGGGAAATACATGCCGTTATCTGAGGACTTGTGGTATTACAGCTGCTTATTTGCAATGGTTTTGCATTGCAGGACAATTAAACAAAAAATGGGCAGAGATTGCCCATGGAGATATTATTGAAACTTCTTTGGTCATGTTGATTTCTCCTGAAAGTGTTAAATTAGATCGTGTCATAGTACCAATTAATAAAAAAGTTACCGATGAAATTCAGCCAGTAAATGGTACAACATGCAAGTTTAAAGGTGCATCAGTTAATTTTTATTTTATGTGGAAAGATATTACCGACAGTGGAAACGTATTGGTTTATGACCGCTTCCCTAAATCGGATTTTACGGTTTCTCCTGCTGGTGCTTCAATTGAAAAAGGGAAAGAAGTGGCTGACGCAATAGTAGACTATTTTGTTGATTTTAGTGAAGAATTCAAAAAAATAACATTTAAAAAAACAAAATTGTAAACAATGTTTGCTAAAGGAAGGTAAAAAGAATGAATAAAAATTATAAAATAGTTTTCACTGATTATTATTTTCCAGATCTTAATAAGGAAAGAAAACAATTAGAAAAATTGGGTAAACTAGAAATCATAGATTGTAATAATTTGGTCGTGGGAGAAGTTGCCTCTGAGGATCAACTTATAGATCATTTGCAAAAAAATAATGCACTTGATGCAGATGCAGTATTTGTCAATCATGCTCACCTTACTGAAAAATTTATTTCCAGGTTAACCAATTGTAAAGTTATTTTAAGATATGGAATCGGAATAGATAATATAGATGCTAAGTTTGCTCAAAAAAAAGGAATCAAAGTCTCAAATGTTCCAGATTATTGTATTATTGAAGTTGCAGAGAATACCATTGCTTTAATGATAACTACAGTCAGAAAAATATTTTTTCAGAATAAATTACTAAGGAATCAGCAATTTGATTATGAAAAAGTCAAACCTATCAGAAGATTTTCCGGTTT
>CAZPII010000126.1:0-5394 GCA_964586485.1 uncultured Atribacterota bacterium
TTGGCTGCTTCTTCCACCCCATCCGAAAACGGAAAAAAGGCATCAGAAGCAAGATAACTTTCCTGAGAGTGCTCCCCTGCTTTCTGTACGGCAATCCGCACAGAATCCACTCTGCTCATTTGACCGGCGCCTACTCCCACTAACTGTTTGTTCCGTGATAGGACAATTGCATTCGATTTAACATGTTTTACCATTTTCCAGGCAAACAATAATTCTTTTATATCCTCATTGTCTGGTTGTTTAGTTGTAGCAACTTTCAGATCCTCAACTGATATACTTTTTAAATCACGGTCCTGTAATAAAAAACCTCCAGAAATCCTTTTAATATCTTTGATGTGTCTATCCTGAATACGTAAATTTCCAACTTGCACCAATCGACGATTTTTTTTCTCTTTTAAAATTTCCACAGCCTTCCGGCTATAAGAAGGTGCCACGATTGCCTCTATAAAGGGAGTCTTATTTATCAATATAGCTAATTTATCTTCTACCCGCCGATTAATGCCAACAATGCTACCATAAGCAGATAGCGGATCTCCCTGGTAAGCTTTTTGATAAGCATTTTCTATTGTCTCAGAAGTAGCCAAACCGCAAGGATTAGTGTGTTTTATAAAAGTTACTGTAGGTTCATCAAAATCTTTAACAATTGCCATAGCAGATTCCAGATCAACCAAATTATTAAAAGAAAGTTCTTTCCCACTCAACAATTGAGCATTTCCAAGATTAGCTTCCTCTGTTATTTTCTCACGATAAAAAACGGCTTTTTGGTGTGGATTCTCTCCATATCTAAGCATATCAACTTTTTCAGCACCCATTACAAGATAATCTGTAAAAACATCTTCATTAGGAATCATTTTTCTGGTTAAGTAACGGGAAATTAGGCTGTCATAATAGGAAGTATGCTGAAATACTTTTACCGCCAGTCTTTTTCTGGTAGTTAATGATGTAACTCCTTCTGAATCAATTAGCTCTTCCAACACAAGTTGATAATCATTTGGGTCAATAATTACTGTAACATCCCGGTAGTTTTTAGCAGCAGCTCTTAATAAAGAAGGTCCACCAATATCAATATTCTCAACAGCTTTATCCAGCGAAACATCTTCTTTGGAAATTGTTTTTTCGAAAGGATAAAGGTTGACAACTACCATCTGAATAGACAAAATCCCCTGTTCATCTAGTTGCCTTTGATGACTAGGATTATCACTTTGAGCTAATAATGCTCCAAAAACAAGAGGGTGTAATGTTTTTACTCTTCCGTCTAAAATTTCCGGAAAACCGGTTAGCTCAGATATTAAGGTAACCTTTATTCCCGAATCTTTTAATGCCCTGGCTGTTCCGCCAGTTGAAATAATCTCATATCCTACTTTTATTAAACCTCTAGCTAATTTCACAATACCTGATTTGTCTGAAACACTAATTATTGCTCTTTTTGTTTTACTCACTTTTGAATCCCTTTCTTTTAAAATCTATCAATTATTCCCTATTCCCGGGAGCAAATTTTAGTCCTTTTTTACCAATATCCTTGCGATAATACTGTTTTTCAAAATATATCTTATTAACTCCCTCATATGATTTTTCAATAGCCTCAGGAAGCTCCTTCCCCCAGGCAGTAACTCCAATTACTCTTCCTCCGGCAGTAACAACCTTGTTATTCTTTTTTTCAGTACCCGCATGAAATATTACTACATTTTTATTGTCTTTTAACTCCTCTAACCCGTAAACAGTCTTCCCTTTTTCATATTTTGCTGGATATCCCCCTGAGGCCATGACAACACAGACAGAAGCCTGATCCGCCCATTCAATGTTTGTCTGATCCAAACAACCATTCAAAGTGGCCTGTATTATTTCAACTAAATCTGTTTTTAATGCGGGTAAAATTACTTGTGTCTCCGGATCACCAAACCTGGCATTAAACTCCAAAACCTTGGGACCTTCCTCTGTTAATATCAACCCTGCATAGAGCACACCTTTAAATGTTCTCCCTTCTTTCTCCATCCCTCGAATAGCTGGTTGAAAAACATTTTTTAAAACCCATTCTTTGCTATTCTTATTAAAAAAAGGAACAGGCGAATAAGCTCCCATACCTCCGGTATTTGGTCCTCTGTCACCATCTCCAATTTTCTTATGATCCTGAGATGATACCATGGGAAGGAAATTTCTGCCATCAGAAAAAACTAGCATGGATACTTCTTCACCGTTAAGAAAATCTTCAATGATTATCCGATTACCGGCTTCACCAAATTTTTTTTCTTTCATAATATTAAATATAGCTTCTTCTGCTTGTGATAAATTATTTGCTATAAGTACACCTTTGCCACCAGCCAATCCATCTGCTTTTAGTACCAGAGGAAAAGATTGTTCCCGTAAATAAGAAAGTGCCTGGTAATCATCTTCAAATACCCGGTATTTTGCAGTTGGAATATGGTATTTATCCATAAGATATTTGGCAAAGACTTTGCTTGATTCAACCTCCGTTGCTTCTTTTGTTGGCCCGAAGACAGGGTAGTGATATTTTTCAAAAAGATTAACAATACCTAAAGAAAGAGGTATTTCCGGTCCTACAATTGTTAAATCAATCTTTTTATCACTGACAATTTTAAGCAAGTTATTAGTATCATCAGCTTTTATATCCAGGCATTCTGCTAGTGAAGCAATGCCGGCATTCCCAGGAGCACAATATATTTTTTCCACTTTAGGACTTTGTGCCACCTTCCAGACAATAGCGTGCTCTCTTCCACCACTACCTACAACTAAAATGTTCAATCTATTATCCTCTCAATTTGTCTATTTATTCTTAGCCACTTGTGCGATACTAATTTGGGCTCGATACACGATACTCACGACTTTATACTATTTTCAAAACACTTCATAACTTAGATATCTTAACAAACTATTTAATGAACCTGTGGGATAAAGATAAAGATTATCAGGAATTTTAATCCTTTCTTCAAAAATTGCTCCCGCTTTTTTTAATTCACTGGCAGTTTTCTCATTTTTAAACATTTGTACTAAAACTACTTCTCTTGCAAAAAACAGGGCACTATGCTTTATAGAATGCGGTTTATTTTTACTGTATCCTGCATAACTAAAAATAATGCTATTGGAAGCAGATGAATATCTTGCTTGTTGCACAATAGTAATCATTTGAGGCCGAAGTTCGCCTTTAAGAGTATTAATCGGTAATTTTTTCAGCTTATGATGATAATCAATATAAGTATGGGGGTTATCTATGATATCAATACTAACACCTAACTCTTTAGAGTAATGATCTTTTAAAAATAGAGTTGGATTAATGCCTTCTTCCAGTCTTCCGCCAAAAGTAGAGAGTGATGCTTTTCTCTTACCATTTTCAAAAACCCAATCCTTGCTGTCTTTCAAAGCAAAAATGAATTGATTGTCATATTTCAAAAAAACAGCAGCGTAAAGTTCGAATCTGCCCTCTACACTTGTTATTTTTTCCACAAAATTATTGATCCAGCTCCTACTCATCAATACCATACCCCCTTATCACTATTCTTACCTATTTTCACCGGACATACCGATCTATCCCAGATAGGCATTGGAAACATACTGTAATACCATACGTTGAGTATTAAAAAAAGAAGCATTAATGGCGATACAATGTCTCATTATATTTATCCATTGATTGTGATGAAGATAATAAATGGGAAGAATATTATTCTCTAACTTTTGATACAGAGAATCAGCTTCCTCCTGGTCAATACTTTCAAAATTGGCTGCAGAACCAATTGACCATCCGGTGATACCTTCAATGCATCCCTCAACCCACCATCCATCCAGGATACTGAAACTTGGCACACCGTTATGTGCCGCCTTCATGCCTGAGGTTCCGGACGCCTCTTTGGGTTTCCTCGGTGTATTTAACCATAAATCAACACCGGCAGTCATCATCTTACCTAAATCCATATTATAGTTTTCTAAATAAGTAATTGCGACATGTTCTTTTATATGCTGAGATTCATATATAATCCTTTGAATCAATTTTTTCCCGGAATAATCTTTGGGGTGAGCTTTACCGGCAAAAACAAGCTGGATTTTACCCTTCCTCCTCGCAATGTCAATAAGTCGGTTAAGATCATAAAAAATTAGATCAGCTCGTTTATAAGCAGTAGCCCTTCTGGCAAAACCAATAGTAAAAATATCTTTATTAAATCCTGAATTGTTTTGTTGGTTAATGTAATTTATTAAATCTTCTTTGGCTTTCTGGTGAGCATCCCAAACTTCATAATCGGGGATATTTAGAGCATAACGTAGACTAAAGGGATCAGAATTCCATCCGGGGATATATCGGTCATATAATTTTGAAAAATACTGACCTGTCCAAGTAGCAGAATGGATACCGTTGGTAATAGAATCGATATGATATCCCGGAAACATTTCCTGAGAAACCATGCCATGTCTTTTGGCTACTCCATTGATAAAATGGCTAAGACTTAAGGCTAACTGAGTCATATTTAAACGATCTCTGCCACCTAATTTTTTCAACAAGTCAAAAGGAACATGCTCTCCGAGAACCTGAGTTACCAGCTCATAGGAAAACTGATCCATTCCTGCAGGCACCGGGGTATGTGTAGTAAAGACACATTTTTTCTTTACCTGCTCTATGTCCCAATGATTCTCCCTTTGATTAGTATGGTCATTTAATAATTCTAGTGCCAACAAGCTGGCATGTCCTTCATTCATATGGTATCTGGAAATATCAGGGTATCCCAATTCCTTAAGCATTCTGACTCCGCCAATACCCAGCACAATCTCCTGTGCCAGACGATATTTATCATCACCACCATACAAATAGTAAGAAAGGCTGCGATCATATTCACTGTTTTCCGGTAAATCTGTGTCCAGGAAAAAGACAGGAACATTTTCTCCGTCGATTCCCCTTATCATATACATCCACGCTTGCACATACACTTTCCTTCGTTCTATCTCCACCTGCACCTGTCCCGGCATCTTTGTTAAAAAATCCTGTGGATTCCAATTATCAGAAGATTCCTGTTGATATCCTTCTTGGTCTATTGATTGTTTTAAATAACCTTTTTTATACAAAATACTAATACCAATCATAGGAACTCCTAAATCAGCAGCCGAACGAATAGTGTCTCCTGCCAGAACCCCTAAACCGCCACTATAGGTAGGAATTTTAGAATCAACGCAGATTTCCATAGAAAAATAGGCAATTTTATTCTCCTTTTTTGTGCATTCTTCATGTTCAAAGATTAGTCCTTTTCTAGCTTCCATTTATCCTCCCTATCATCATCTCTTTCATAAAACTATTGCAAATCATCAATTGTTTTTTCCAACTCATTTGTAACTAACGAATCTTTTTTCAAAAAAATTAGAATAAAAAATATATCTACTAAGATCATTATTATCAAA
>CAZPII010000127.1:0-5379 GCA_964586485.1 uncultured Atribacterota bacterium
TAATATTCTCTTTATCGGCAATTTCCTGGGCTTTGGCAATAATGTGATCCATTTTCTTTTTCCCCAGTGCAAATTCAGTTGGTACCGGGTTAGTTATGAGCAACCCGGTATCCAATTTTAATCGTAAATGTGTCCTGATAACTTCCGCAGCTTCCCGGGCATCATTTAGTAGATAATCAACCTTCAGGTGACTGGATTGGCTGTAAAAAGCAGGAAATTCATTGGTCTGAAATCCCAAGACGGGAATACCTATGGTTTCCAGATATTCTAGAGTTCGAGGTAAATCTAAAATAGCTTTGGCACCGGAGCAAATTACTGCTATGGGAGTTTTGGATAGTTCTGTTAAATCGGCAGAAATATCCATAGTGGATTGGTTATTATCATGATGAACTCCTCCAATTCCTCCGGTGGCAAAAAATAATATTCCACAGTGATGTGCTATCCACATGGTTAAGGCTACAGTAGTTCCCGCATCCATTCTTTTGGCTATAATAGTAGAAAGATCTCTTCTGCTAGCTTTAACTGTATTTTTTGAATGAGCCAGTTTTTCAATTTCATCATGGCTTAACCCAACTTTTATCTTTCCTTTTATTATGGCAATCGTTGCCGGAATAGCACCTTCGTCTCGTATGTTTTTCTCCATATTTAATGCTGTAGTAATATTATCAGGGAAAGGTATACCATGGGTAATCAAGTTTGATTCCAGCGCCACTACCGGTTTGCCGGCATCCCCTTTATTGATAGCTTCTATAATTTCTTTTGATATTGCGTAATATTCACTTAAATTCATAAAACTTTAAACATCCTTGTCATCTTATTTTTTATTAAATCTTCATTTATCCGGGAATATACCGATTCAGATGATTGGACAGTCAGACTTGAT
This sequence comes from uncultured Atribacterota bacterium, assembly GCA_964586485.1. Lineage (GTDB taxonomy): Bacteria > Atribacterota > Phoenicimicrobiia > Phoenicimicrobiales > Stramentimicrobiaceae > CAYWJZ01. The sequence continues at coordinate 884 of CAZPII010000127.1, forward strand.
AATATTAATCCAATTTGAACTGCTTTTAAAAGTGTATAACTGTGATAAAGGCCATATGCCATCCCGGCTACTAGCGCATCTCCAGCACCTGTGCTATCAATTATTTTTCTCCGTCTGGCATTGATTGTCTTTCCTTCCGGGAATTGTTCTGAAAACACTAGAACCCCCTGAGCACTATCGGTTAAAATAATATTCTTAACCCCTTTTTTCAATAATTGCTGAACAGCTCTTTGCCGGTCTGTAGAAGTTTGTATTACAATACCGGTAAGTGCTGAAAGTTCACTTATGTTAGGAGTTAAATAATTGATTCGAGGTAGAATACCTAATAGTTTTCTACTTTTTACCGTAGAAACAGGATCTACAATTAAGGGAATTTTTTCTTTTTTAGATAGAAAAGCAATATAATTTATAGCCTGGTTTGTTAAATTAGTATCAATTATTATGAAAATATTTTTTCTAATGATTCCTGCTTTGGCAATAAGGTAACGAGGGGTTACTCTTTTTATGATTCCTGTATCGCTCACCGCAACCTGCATATCTCCTTTTTCATCCAGAATAGCAAGATATTTTCCTGTTGAGTCCTTTTTGGATTGAATGACTTCGCTTGTCTGCACTCGTGAATATCTCAGTTTTTCTAATATTTCCCTACCTTCTTCATCATCACCAACGGCTCCCAAAAAAGTTATCGGAATATTGAGTAATGCCAGATAATGGGCAATATTTCTCCCTACTCCCCCATGATCAACACGAATGGTGCCGGGATTGGAAGTTTCCCACTGGATTACATTCTTTGACTTACCTTTAATATCTATATTAGCACCACCAATAACCACGATGCCTCTTTTTTCTTCCCCGGAATATTCAGTAATCAATTTTGAAATATCTCCCTTGTAAATTTGCACTAAACTTTAAAAAATCCTATAAAAAAATTATAACATAACTAAGAACTAAGTGTTATTAAAATAAAAGAAGGGGGTTTCTGAATTTTTAACGTGAGTTCATATATAATTCCCTTGCTTTATGGGAACTCCTAACCAGTGGTGCAGATGCCACTCCTTTAAAACCTATCTGGTAAGCAACTTTTTCATAAAAAGAAAATTGATCCGGGTGAATATATTCTACAATAGGATGATGGGTGCGGGAAGGAGACAGATATTGACCAATAGTTAACATGGAACAATCAACTTCTCTCAAATCATAGAAAACCTGTAAAACTTCTTCTTCTTTTTCACCTAAACCCAGCATGATTCCGGATTTAGTCAACATTTCCAAATTAAGTTCTTTGGCCTTTTTTAAAAGAGCTAAGGAACGTTTGTAATCAGCCATGGGGCGTACTTCTGGATACAAACGAGGAACCGTTTCCACATTATGGTTTAATACATCAGGCCCTGCTTTAATAACATCAGCCAGGGCAGACTGGTTACCGGCAAAATCAGGGATCAAGACTTCCACTAACAGTTCATCAGATAGTTGATGTAGTTTTTTGATTGCCTGAATAAACTGAGATGCACCGCCATCCGGTAAATCATCACGGGTTACGGAGGTTATCACTACATAATTTAAACCCAACTCTTTAACTGCCTGAACCAGATGATCGGGTTCAGCAAGGTCAACCGGCTCGGGATCTCCCTTATGAACATTACAAAAAGTACAATCCCGCGTACAGGTTTTTCCCAAAATCATAAAGGTAGCAGTTTTTTTGCCAAAACACTCAAAAAGGTTGGGGCACATGGCTTCCTGACAAACAGTATGCAGGGATAAACGATTTAGCAGAGATATTACCTGATCTGATTTATCATTTTTTCGGTATCTTATTCTTAACCATTCCGGTTTTTTATTCTTCATGATAACGACTCCAGCATTTTGTTAAATTCATTTTTCTCTTTCCATTTATAATGTAAATGAAAAATCTGACCAAAATAATGGATAACATTTTTTTTTGCCAGATTAATATCCACTTCTTTTCCCGTCAATTTCTTGATTGATGTTACCCCTTTATTCATAATACCACAGGATAAGATCCACTGGAAGGCAGTTAAATCTGTATTTACATTAAAGGCAAACCCATGCATGGTAACACGGGAACGAATCAATAAACCAATGGCAGTTATCTTGTCATTGCCAACCCAAACACCGGGATGTTCTGAATCGCGTCCTGCTTTGATATTAAAAAAATCATCCAATAATTGGATAAAAATTTCCTCTAAACTACGTACCAATTCCCGAACACCGGAAACATGATTCTGAAAGCGCATAATAGGATAACCGACTATCTGTCCGGGACCATGATAAGTCACATCTCCGCCTCGTCCGATGGGACAAATTTTGACACCCTTCCCTGCTAAAAATTCTCTGGGAACTAAAATATTACCCTGATTACCTCTTTTCCCTATGGTGATAACCGGTTCATGTTCAAGAATTAGCAGGGTATCATCAATACGATTTTCCTGCCTTAACTTTAATATCTTTTCCTGTAATTGCAAGGCTTCTTCGTAATCTATGATACCTAAATCAATTACATTAATGTTTTTTTGCACTTCTGATTTCTGTTGCATATTTTTTTCTTTCATTATTCTCCAGTGCCGGGAATATAATCTTTCCTGATATTTTCTTTATTCACCTCTAGCTCTTGTAAAGCTTCTTCTACTGCCTTGACCATTCTGGTTGGTCCGGATATGTAGAAAATTCGTTCCTGAATATCCCGAACAACATTTTTAATCAATTCCTGGTCACAACGCTGTGGTGAGAAGAGGTAATTAATTTTAAGTCCCCTGAACTGCTTTTCCAACCTATCCAATGTGTCTTTAAAAATAATGCTTTCCTCATCTTTATTGCTGTAAATCAGCATAATATCGTTTATATTATCCTTTTTTTCCAGATCTAAGAGAATGGCATGAAAAGGAGTGATTCCAATTCCACCTGCAATAAAAACCAATTTTTTATCTGTATCCTGCATGGTAAAATTACCCCGAACATTTTCAGCCTCTAAAAAATCTCCTACTTTTTTAGCTAGAAGAGCTTGTTTAAAAGAACTACTTTCCTGATAGAAAAAACGGCTGGTAAGCATAATCGTTTTTTGGTATGGAGGAGAACTGATAGTAAAATGTCGAATAATTCCTCTATCATCTGGATTTTCATGAGGAATTTTATAAAAGATATATTGACCTGCCAGCCAGGAAATAGGTTTCATAGGTTGGAATACAAAGCTAAAAACATCATCTGTCTCTTGCTTTTTTTCAATTAATTTTAATTCCATTTCTTAATCCCTCCCTGAATTTTTATTAAAGCTCTACCCGGGAACACATTTAAAATTATTATAGCATATTCAAGAAAGGCTTTTATAGAAAATTGCTTGTGTAAAAAGAAGGTAAAAAATTTTTCCTGTTTAGCTTTAAATTTTAAAAAAGGTTAAAAGATTTATTTTTTTCTGCTATACTGAAATTAAACTGAATTATCAATCTAAATTAATATTATTTAATTATTTTTTAAATTAAATGGAAGGCCATGTTATTTCTGTAGTCAACATCAGAAGTAAAGATAAATAATATAAAAATCGAGATAAAAATATGATAAAGAGGTTTACAAAATGAATTTAGAAAGATTGTCAAGAAGTGTTAAAAATAATTTATCCTTTCTGGCTTCCTCAGATAAGGAGAAAGAAACTCTAAATCGGATAGTGGCAGCGATTCAAGTCATAGACCGGCAATTTTTTGTCAAACACAAAAGTGATGCCTATATAGATACTGCACTGCCCATTGGTTATAACCAGACAATTTCTCAGCCTTCTACGGTAGCTAAAATGCTTATGCTGACTGAGTTAGAAAAAGAAAATAACGTGCTAGAAATTGGTGCAGGAAGTGGTTGGAATGCCAGCCTGGCTGGTTTTATCGTCTATCCCGGAAAAGTATTAAGCCTGGATATTGTGCCACAGCTTGTAGAACAAGCCCGTGAAAATCTCAATGAGCTTAAAAAACATCTAAAACATAAAGATCAAGAAAAATTAAATCATATTGAGTTTAAATATGGTAATATCTTTGAACAACTTAATTCCTGGCAAACGACCTATGATAAGATTATTGTCACTGCAGGTATAAGAGAATCCCAGGAGGAAGTGATTCACAAACTAGCTCGTCAAATACTTAATGAAAAAGGTATTTTAGTTTGCCCTCATACTCATGGTCCGCTGATTATTTTAAAAAAAGAAAAAAATACAATTAAAAAGGAAACTACTACAGAGCAATACGTTTTTGTCCCGTTGTTGGATTAAATTATATCTATATATTTAGATGGAAAGTCCTGTATTATCTATAAATTTCAAGTGCTCTAATGCTTTAATTTCCCATTCAATACCCGTGCAGCCGTAAGAACCGGATCCCATACTGGCGAAAAGGGAGGCGCGTAAGCTAAATCCAGACTCTCTAACTTATCCACTGTGAATTTCCCGCTAAGGGCAGTGGCAATAATATCAATTCGTTTTGCTACCCCTTCCTCTCCTA
>CAZPII010000128.1:0-5262 GCA_964586485.1 uncultured Atribacterota bacterium
CCAGTGAAATTGAAAGTAAAATAGTAAAAGCAGTCAATCTTCCTGGATTGGAAAATAAATCACAAAATGAAAAAGAAACGCAAAATAACTGATATTCAGATAAATAAAAAAAACATAAAAAGAAGAATAATTTATTTAGATAATGAACTATTTATCGAAACTGATGATACTATAACCAATGATCTTGATTTATATATCGGAAAGAACTTAACGAAAACTTTAATCGATAAAATTAAACAAGAAGAATTATTACTAAAAGCAAAAAAGGAATCAATCCGTTTTTTATCATATCGGCCACGATCTCAATGGGAAATTGAAAATAAACTAAAAAATAAAAAATATAATAGAGATATAATTAATAATACAATTGACTGGCTAAAAGAAAAAAAACTAATTGATGATAAAATATTTTCTCAGATGTGGATAAAAGATCGGATAAACAAAAAGGCATCAGGTAAATTGAGATTACGAAAAGAACTATATAATAAGGGTATCGACAGGGAAATTATTGAAAGTGTAATTAATGATTTTTTTGACCAAGAAATTGACGAGTTAGAATTGGCCTACCAAATGATTCAAAAGAAAAAAAATTCTCTTATGCTAAAAAATATTCAACTAGAACCACAAAAAATCGTTAGTTTACTAAAAAACCGGGGGTTTTCGTATCACGTTGTATATCATATTTACAATGAACTTTTCACTGAAAAAGATAGTGATATTTGACATTTATTTTTGATAGAGATACAATGTTTAAGTTAATTATATATTATTATAATTTATCCTTATATTTATTTTTTATTCAATCTTTTTAGTTCTTTTTAACATATAAAGTGAAAATAATATTTCTATCACCAAGATATAATATAGAAAAATTAAGAACCTTTTAAATAGAATAGGGGGGTGAAAACCATTAATACATTTATCTTACCCATTGTAACAATTTTGTTAGGTATACTTATTGGCTTCTTTTTAACAAATTTCTTTGCGAAAACAAAATTATCTTCTTCAGAGAAAACTTGTAAGCAAATGATTGAAAATGCCAGAAAAGAAGCCGAATCAATAAGAAAAGAGGCTCAACTGCAGGCAAAAGAAGAATCTTACCAAATTATAAGAAGAAGTGAAATAGAATGCCAGCAAAAAAGAAATAAATTAGAAAATATTAATGAACAGCTAATCAAAAAAAGTAACAATCTTGTACAAAAATTAGAACTGATTGAAAAAAGACAGAAAGATTTAACTGAAAAAGAACAAGAGATTGATAAAAAACTAGAAGAGGTTAATCAAATTTACCAAAAACAAAGGGATGAATTAGTAAGAATATCTGGTTTGGACATTGAAGAAGCAAAAAGAGATATTTTAAGCAGACTTGAAAAAGAGTTGGATCATGAAGCAGGGAAAATAGTAAAAACGATAGAGGAACAGGCCAAAGAAGATGGCGAAAAAAAAGCACGAAATATTATATCTCTTGCTATACAACGTTACTCTTCTGATTATACTGTGGAATCAACAATATCGGTTGTCTCTCTTCCAAATGAGGATATGAAAGGAAGAATCATCGGAAGAGAAGGTAGAAATATCCGTACTTTCGAAAGAATAGCAGGAGTTGATTTAATCGTTGACGATACCCCTGAGGCTGTAATAGTTTCAGGTTTTGACCCAATCAGGAGGGAAATTGCCAGAATTGCATTGGAAAAACTTATCACTGATGGTAGAATTCAGCCTGCCAGGATAGAGGAAGTAATTGAAAATTCCCGAAAAATAGTAGAAAATAACATCAAGGAAGAAGGAGAAAAAGCTGTTTTTGATACAAATGTTAGAAATGTAAATCCAAAATTGATTACAATTTTAGGTAAACTGAAATATAGAACCAGTTATGGGCAAAATGTTTTGCAACATTCTAAGGAAGTTGCCTATCTTGCAGGCATTATGGCTGATGAATTAGGCTTAAATGCTGTTTTCTGTAAAAGAGCTGGATTACTTCATGATATTGGAAAAGCCGCAGATATGGAAATTGAGGGTCCTCACGCTTTGATTGGTGCAGATATTGCCCGCAAAAACGGTGAATCTCCAAAAATAATAAATGCAATTGCCGCTCACCATGAAGATGAAAAGCCTGAAACTGTTGAAGCAATCCTTATACAAGCCGCAGATGCAATCTCGGCTTCCAGACCGGGAGCCAGAAGGGAAATGTTGGAAACTTATATCAAGAGATTAAAACAACTAGAAGAAATTGCCAATTCCTTTGAAGGAGTTGAAAAATCCTATGCAATCCAGGCTGGTCGTGAAATAAGAATTATTGTTAATCCCGAAGAAATTGATGACTATCTCGCTGCTAAACTATCCAGAGATATATCTAGAAAAGTTGAAAAGAATATTGATTATCCAGGACAGGTAAAAGTAAATGTTATAAGAGAAACACGTTCAGTAGAATATGCTAAATAATTTCAATTTAAAAATACTGTATAATAATTATAATATGGATTAATATCTTGTATCCCGGATAAAACTTAAATAATAAATAAAGAAGGAGGGGGTTATATGAAATATATCTCCTTCTTTCTTTATTTATTGCTAGAAGTAAAATCACACCTGCATAGCGGATGGCTTTAAGAACCTCAAAAGAATCTTAAATTATTTTAAAAGAGGATTAGTAGTACTATGATATCTAATATAAAAAATACATTTTTATATTTTATTAAGACATTTGGTTGCCAGATGAATGTAAATGATTCTGAAATTATTTCCGGTCAGATGAATAATATGGGTTACAAAATGACTTCAGATATTAACCAGGCTGATATTATTATTTTAAATACCTGCTGTGTAAGAAAAAAAGTAGAGGACAAAATCTATAGTATGGCCGGAACAATCAATCAAATAAAAAAAGAAAAACCCGAACTTATTTTCGCTATCTGTGGTTGTTTGGCGCAAAAGGAAAAAAATAATATTCAAAGAAGAATACCTGCAGTTGATATTATTTTTGGACCATCTCAAGCATCTTCTATTAATAAAATATTGGAATCATTTTTAATTGATAAAGAAAAAAGATCCATTATTTATTGTAATAACCGGGAACAATTCAGTTTACAGAACATATTTATTAATAATAATCGGCATTCAACTTCAGCTTTTGTGCAAATTATGAAAGGTTGCAATAATTTTTGTTCTTATTGTATAGTTCCCTGTACTCGGGGACCTGAAGAAAGTAGACCAATTGAAGAGATATTAAATGAAATAAAAAAATTAGCTGATTATAATTTTAAGGAAATATTTTTATTGGGGCAGAATGTTAATTCTTATGGAAATGGTTGGAAAAATCCGTATAATTTTTTATCATTGTTATCTAAAATCAAGGAGATTTCAGGTATAAAAAGAATAAGATTCACTACCTCTCATCCTAAAGATTTTAATTTAGATTTAATTAAAGTAATCAAGAGTAGCGATAAAATATGTGAACATATTCATTTACCCATTCAGTCTGGTTCGGATAATGTTTTAAAAAAAATGAATAGAAAATATGATATGAATCATTACTATTATATTATAAAGAACATTAGAAAATATATGCCAGATGCTAGTATTACAACAGACGTAATGGTAGGATTTCCCGGAGAAACAGAAAAAGACTTCGAAAAAACTCTCGAGGCATTCAATAATATACAGTTTGACTCATCGTATTCATTTATTTATTCCAATAGGGAAGGGACATTGGCTTCTCTTTTTAAGGAACAAATCCCACTTGTGATCAAGAAAAAACGACTCTGGAGATTGATGGATTTACAAAAAATAATATCAATCAAAAAAAATCAAAATACTGTTGGTAAAATAGTAGAAATATTGGTCGAAAATAAATCAAAAAAGGGTATAAAAAACCAATACTGGGGAAGGACCAGGACAAACAAGGTAGTTGTTTTTGGTGATAAAGGGAATTCAAGAATAAACAATAATAACCCTGGACTTCTTGGCCATTTTGTTGATGTTAAAATCCTACAGGCAGATGCTTATACCTTGTACGGGGAAATGGTAAATGACCAAGATAAGTAATATCTTTATAATTACTGGTCCAACCTGTAGTGGGAAGACTAATATATCCCTCAAAATCGCTCAATATATCCCCGAAATTGAAATAATTTCTGCAGATTCAATGCAGATATATAAACATATGAATATTGGCACTGCTAAGCCAAATAATAACATTTTACAGCAGTATAAACATCATTGTATCAATATTGCTGATCCCGCAAATAGTTTTGATGTAATGAGGTACACCAGAAAGGCTCAAAAATGTATTGCCGACATTTTTTCACGTCATAAAAAACCTTTAATTGTAGGTGGTACAGGCTTATATATCAAATCTTTCTTAAATCCTTTTTTTGAAGGTCCCGGTAGGAGTGATAATATTCGTAGTAAACTCAATAAATTATTAGAAAATAAAGGTAATATTTTTTTATTTAATCTTTTAAAAAAATATGATCCAGTATACTCTCAAAAAATTAATCATAATGACTCAAAAAGAATCATCAGGGCATTGGAAGTTTATTATTTAACAGGAAAACCTATATCCTATTATCATAAAATAAATCAAGATAATCTTAATACTTATGATGTGTCAAAAAAAACTCTTAATTACTACACCATCTGCTTATACATGGATAGAAAAAAATTATATGAGAAAATTAACCAACGTGTAGAACTCATGATAAAAAAGGGCCTAATTGAAGAAACTAAAGAATTACTTAAAAACTATGATCAATCTAACAATGCAATGCAAGGTTTGGGTTATAAACAGATTGCATTATATTTAAAAGGAATTATTTCCAGAGAAGAAGCAATTGAAACGATTAAAAAAGAGACCCGTCATTTTGCTAAAAGGCAATTGAGTTGGTTTAAAAATCAAATTAAAGTAGATTGCTGGATAAATCTTGACAATTATAATAATTATCAAGAATGTGCGAAAAAGATCGTAGATATAATGAAGAAAAAAGGTTATTAAGAATTGTGGGTATTTTTCCCCTGAAAAAATATTGAAAGCATATAATATTACTATAAAGATATTTAGTATAATAAAAAGCTATTTAGCATTAAAGATATTAGAAGATTATATAAATACATTCTGATTGCTTGTCAATTAGCTTATCTTAGATCTTAGAAGGTGGTAATTGTTAAATAAAAAATCGGGAAATCCAGAGGATTAAATGAATATAGGTATTTTATCTAGACAAAAAAAGGTCCGATAATATATCTTATGTAAAGTAAACACGA
>CAZPII010000129.1:0-5185 GCA_964586485.1 uncultured Atribacterota bacterium
GATGGAGTTAGAACACCCATGCAGTGGAGTGCAGATCGTAATGCCGGATTTTCTAAAGCCAATCCCCAAAAATTATATCTTCCGGTTAATATAGACCCGGCTTATCATTATGAGACTGTAAATGTGGAAAACCAGGAACAAAACCAAACCTCTTTTCTCTGGTGGATGAAAAGAGTTATCAATATGCGTAAAAATTACAAAGCCTTTGGCAGTGGTTCGATTCAATTTTTACACCCGGATAATCCAAAAATCTTAGCTTTTACCCGGGAATATAAAAATGAAACAATCCTGGTGGTAATAAACCTTTCCCGTTTTTCTCAAGTAGCGGAACTGGATCTTTCCCGTTATGCGGGTTATCACCCTATTGAGATATTCAGCAAAAACCAGTTTCCATTAATTCAGGAAAAACCTTACATAATGACCATGGGTTTTTATGATTATTTTTGGTTTGTGTTACAGAAAGAAGAAGAGCTGGTCTCGGAGAAAGCCAGCCGACAAATACCTACTATTAAATCCAGAATAGACTGGGTACAACTTTTTAGTAGCAGAATAAAGACTAAGATTGAAAATCAAATACTTCCTCAATTTCTAAGAGAACAACGCTGGTTTGGCAGTAAATCACAGAAAATTTTAAAAATTAATATTACCGAAGCGATACCAATAAATAATCATCAAGGACGTTCTATAGTGCTCATTCTAAAGGTAAGTTATGCTGCTTCTTCAGAGGAATACTATCTCCTTCCTCTTTCTTTTTTAGAAATAGAACAAGCGAAAACATTATTGCAGGAAAAAGCGAATTCTGTACTATTTCATTATCAATCACCTAAGAAGGAAGGTGTACTATATGATGCGGTTCAGGACGAAATTTTTCATCAGACCCTGCTCCAACTGATTGCCAGAAGACGGGTAATCAGAACACAGGAAGGAAAATTAAAAGCTTATCCGGGAAAATATTTTAGAAATATACGCAAACAAATCGGCACATTTGAACGGTCTCATCCTTTAGGTAATGAACAAAGCAATTCTTCCATCATCTATGACCACAAAGTAATTTTCAAATTATTTAGAAAACTGGATGAAGGGCTAAATCCTGATCTGGAGATTGGCAGATATATTACTGAAAAAACGGATTATCAAAATGTTCCGGCTTTTGCCGGTGCACTTGAATATCAGAAAAAGGACGGTTCTTTATTTACATTAGGCTTTCTTTACCCCTTTGTATCAAGTGAAGCTGATGCCTGGGAATATTCCCAGGATTTTCTAATGCGCTATTATGAAAGAGTTCTTTCTAAGTTGAGCCAGATAGAAAAATATCCCTCGTTACCTAATTCCTTTTTTGAAAAAACTGAGCAGGACATTCCTGAACTGATGCAGGAATTAATTGGTGCTCCTTTTTTAGAAATGACTTATCAACTGGGTAAAAGAACGGCAGAACTTCATCGTGCCCTGGCTAGCCCTACTCAGGATCCTGGTTTCAAACCGGAGAATTTTTCTTTACTTTATCAGCGTTCTATATTTCAATCAGTTCAAAGCCTGGTTAAAAGAGTATTTCTTGCTCTAAGGAAAAAAAGCAAAAAATGTCCCGAAGCAATGCAAAACGATTTGAATGAAATACTCTCTTCGGAATCTGAAATAATTGATTATTGTAAAGAAATTTTATCTAAAAAAATTAAAGCCAAAAAAATACGCATACATGGAGATTATCATCTTGGTCAAGTACTCTACACTGGTAATGATTTTTTCATTATCGATTTTGAGGGTGAACCAGCCAGACCTTTAGGAGAAAGAAGATTGAAACGTTCACCATTAAAGGATGTGGCGGGAATGTTACGTTCTTTTAACTATGCTGCTTTTTCTCCTTTAATACAACAGAAAATTGCCGGAGAATATGAAGAATTGGAACATTGGGCTAAACTGTGGACTTATTATACCAGTAAAATATTTCTCAATGCCTATCTGGAACATATTAGTCCATCTGCCATTATACCGGAAGATAAATCAGAAATAGAAAAATTGTTGAGTCTCTATTTATTGGAAAAGGCAGTCTATGAGATAGGATATGAAATCGATAATCGTCCAAGCTGGTTAGCCATCCCAATAAAAGGAATTCTCTACGAAATAGGAGCGATACATGATGAAAAAAAAGAATAAGATAATTTATACTTATTCCAGGTTAAGCAAAGATGATATTTTTCTTTTCAATGAAGGTACACACTATAAGCTATATCATCATCTGGGAGCACATCCTGTTAGCAGAGATAAGCAAGATGGTATTCATTTTGCAGTATGGGCTCCCAATGCTGAGAAAGTTTCCGTTATCGGTGATTTTAATAATTGGGAAACCAATTCCCATCAGCTAAAACAGATTCACAGCGGAAGCGGTATCTGGGAAGGTTTTATTCCTGGATTAAAGAGCGGAGAAAAATACAAGTATCATATTAAGTCAAGATATCAAAGATATTCTGTAGATAAGCGGGACCCCTACGCTTTCTACGGAGAAAAACCGCCCTCTACTGCATCCCTGGCATGGGATCTGGAATACCAATGGCAGGACCAGGAATGGATGGAAACGCGTAAGCAGAAAAATCAATTAGAACTGCCTTTTTCTGTTTATGAAGTACATCTCGGTTCCTGGCAAAGAAAATCAGCTTCAAAGGATGATTTTCTCAATTATCGGGAATTGGCAGAAAAGCTAGCTCAGTATTGTAGAGAAAATGGTTTTACCCATGTAGAATTATTGCCGGTAATGGAACATCCTTTTTATGGTTCCTGGGGTTATCAGTCAGTGGGATATTTTGCAACGACCAGCCGTTACGGCACACCACAGGATTTTATGTATTTTGTTGATTATCTTCATCAGCAGGGAATTGGAGTCATCCTGGATTGGGTTCCTTCTCATTTTCCCGGTGATGAACACGGACTGGTATATTTTGACGGTACCCATCTATATGAACATGCCGATCCAAGACAGGGATTTCACCCCGATTGGAAAAGCTATATCTTTAATTATGGCAGAAAAGAAGTACAGGCATTTTTAATCAGCAGTGCACTTTTCTGGTTGGATTATTATCATATTGATGGCCTTCGAGTAGATGCTGTAGCTTCCATGCTTTATCTGGATTATTCCCGCAAAGAGGGGGAGTGGATTCCCAATCGTTTCGGCGGAAGAGAAAATCTGGAAGCAATTTCCTTTCTCAAAAAACTGAATGAGACTGCCTATTCCTACTTTCCGGGTATTCAGATGATTGCCGAGGAATCAACCGCCTGGCCAATGGTTTCCAGGCCTATCTATCTGGGAGGGCTCGGATTTGGCATGAAATGGAATATGGGCTGGATGCATGACACTCTTTCTTACTTTTCGAGAGAGCCAATATATCGTAAGTACCACCATCAAGAGCTTACCTTTAGTTTACTATATAGCTTTAATGAAAACTTTGTCCTTTCTCTTTCTCATGATGAAGTTACTCATGGAAAAAAATCCTTATTGGAAAAAATGCCCGGGGATGACTGGCAAAAATTTGCCAATCTGCGCCTATTGTTGGGTTATATGTTTGCCCATCCAGGCAAGAAACTTCTCTTTATGGGTAATGAATTTGGACAAAGACAGGAATGGCAGCACGATTTTTCTCTGGATTGGCATCTACTAAAGAAAGCTGAGCATGGCGGAATCTTAAAATGGACCAAAGATCTTAATCATCTTTATCAAAGGGAAAAGGCATTATATGAAGTTGATTTTGAACATTTCGGTTTTCAATGGATTGAAGAAAATGACTGGGAACATAGTTTGCTGGCTTTTTTAAGAAAAGATAAAAACGGACAGGAAAAGATATTGGTTATCTGCAATTTTGTACCGGTTCCATGGTATAATTATCGAATTGGGGTACCTGAAAAAGGTTTTTGGAAAGAATGTTTAAATAGTGATTCTTCTCTGTATGGCGGAAGTGGACAGGGTAATTTAGGTAAAGTTAAGACTTTACCAATACCAATGCACGGTCAAAACTTTTCCTTAAATCTAACTATTCCACCTCTCGGTATTCTTTTCTTGAAAAAAGAGGAGGAATAACATGCTGCTTGGTGCAGATTATGTTGGTTCCGGTAAAACCCGTTTTTTTCTTTGGGCTCCTTCCCGGAAACAGGTTGTCCTTCATATTGTATCTCCAAAAGAACAAAAAATAGAAATGAAGTGCAATAAAGAAAAGGATTACTGGTATTTAGATAGCAAAGGTATTTATCCGGGTTTTCAATATTACTATCAGCTGGATTGGAAAGAACAATATCCGGACCCTGCCTCCTACTTTCAACCTGAAGGTGTTCACGGACCATCCCAGGTTATTAACCACTCTTTCTTATGGGAAGACGAAAATTGGACTGGAATTCCCTTAAAGAAAATGATTATCTATGAACTTCATGTGGGCACATTTACTCCGGAAGGTGATTTTAATTGCATTATCAGCAGACTGGATGAACTGTTAGAAATGGGAATCAATACCATAGAACTGATGCCCATAGCCCAATTTCCCGGGGAAAGAAACTGGGGTTATGATGGAGTATATCCTTTTGCGGTACAAAATTCATATGGTACACCGTATGAGTTAAAAGAACTGGTTAATACCTGCCATCTACGTGGTATAGCAGTAATTTTAGATGTTGTCTACAACCATCTGGGTCCGGAAGGAAATTACCTCCCTCAATTTGGCCCTTATTTTTCCGAAAAATACCACTCCAACTGGGGACAGGGAATCAACTTTGACGGGCTTTTCAGTGATGAAGTAAGGAATTATTTTATTCAAAATGCCCTTTACTGGTTCGAAAAATACCACTTTGACGGATTAAGACTGGATGCTATTCATGGTATTTTTGATATGAGTGCTAAACATTTTCTGGCAGAACTGTCTTCAGCTGTCAGGAAGTTTTCTCAAAAGAAAAAGAAAAAATATTATCTTATTGCAGAAAGTGATCTTAATGATAATAAAATAGTTCGTTCCTTTTATAAGGGTGGTTATCAGCTGGATGCTCAATGGAGTGATGATTATCATCATGCTCTGCATACCTTGATCACCGGTGAAAAAACAGGCTATTATCAGGATTTTGGTCAAATCAGAGACCTGGCGAAAGCGACTAAAGAAGGCTTTGTCTATTCCGGCCAATATTCCTCTTTTCGTAAAAAAAGTCATGGTAATTCATC